>DATFJO010000597.1:0-9417 GCA_035269145.1 Tangfeifania sp.
GAGGATATACCCAATCATTTGGAAGGGAAAAGTTTTGCCAAAATTGTAAATGACCCGAACGGTGCGTTCCGTCCTGAAGTCAGAGCTATAATAAACCGCGGGCCAATGCTTGGGCGCATGGTGAAAAATGAAAATTTCAGATACATTGAATGGGGTGAAGGCCAACAAGGAGTTGAGTTATACGATCAGAAGAATGATCCAATTGAATATCAAAACCTGGCTGATAATCCGGATTATTCTGACGTTAAAGCTATGATGAAGAAAATCCTGCAGGAGCGATGAAAATTTACGGAATTAATTTGTTTAACCATGAGAAATAAGAATAGAGAGACAATTGCGAAAAATCAATTTAATCAAATAGAATATATGAATAGAAAAATAATGTATTTTTTAGTATTTCTAATTATTACTGGCTTTAATAGTTGTAATGATAAGAATAATACTCCTCCTGAAATTATAAATGTTATTCCTGGCATTGAAAAAACTGAAATTGGTAATAAGGTGAGATTTACTTGTTCTGTTTCAGATGAAGATGAATCTCTTTTATCTTATAGTTGGAAAGCTACTTGTGGAAGTTTTACCAGTGCAGCAGACAAGGCTCAGGTAGACTGGCAGGCTCCGGAGGAAGAAACGAGTTGTGAGATTACAGTTACAGTTACTGACGGAGAATTTTCTGATGAGTATTCTTTTACATTGATGGTTGCAGGTCCTGAAGAGATACCACCACCCACGGTGGGAGTCTATTATTATCCATGGCATGGTGGAAATGATTTTCATGGTGGCAGATATCTTAGAGAACACCTCGATCCTGTTCAGATGCCTGAATTGGGTGAATATAATGACAGGAATCAGGAAGTTATTAAACAACACCTGGAGTGGTGCGAATATGCCGGAATTGGTTTATGGGTAAGTAGCTGGTGGGGACCAGGCAAAATGACTGATATTACTATGAAGGATCACATTTTGGAACATCCTGATTTAGGAGACATGAAAATAGCACTATTTTATGAAACAACCGGACGAATGCCTGATTTCACAGATGTCTCAAATGTTGAATCCGACATAAACTACATTGCTGAAAATTATTTTGAACATTCAAATTATTATAAAATTGATGGTAAGCCTGTTTTGTTTATTTATTTAACTCGTGTTCTGTCCCAAAAAGGTATTTTAAAAAATACATTAGATATTATGCGGGAAACAGCAAGTAAAGCTGGGTTTGAAATCTATTTGATAGGAGATCAGGTATTTGGAAATCCGCCATCATCAACAGATCAGCTTGAACTTTTGGATGGTGTTACAAATTATGATGTCTACGGAAGTTCCGGAGGGAAAATGTATGCCACTCAAGAAAAAGTTGATAATTATTATCAGGCTCAGGCCGAATGGAGATCGATGGCACATCAGGTGAATACGAACTTTATTCCTGCCTCAGCCCCCGGTTATAATGATACCGGGGTAAGAGATGGACACGAACCCCTTTCCAGAAAATTAACTGAAGACAGTGAGTTTGGCTCATTATTCGAAGCAATGGTAAATGAAGCAATTAATTTAACTGATGTTGAAACCGGAAATTTATTCATGGTTACCTCCTGGAACGAATGGCATGAAGATACTCAAATCGAACCAGTAGCAGTTGCACCCCCAACTTCAAAAGACGATAGCAATTCTGGTAAAGATTATACAGCAGGTTTGGAATATGAAGGGTATGGAATGAGATATCTTGATATATTAAAGGAAGCTGTTGATAGGTAATGAAAAAAAATATTAATAATTATAAAAACAGGGACTTCGCAAATTAAGTCCCTGTTTTCTTTGTATCCCGGTTGCTTCAACGCAAATACTTTTGTTTTAAACCGGCAGAACCTTCATGCTCATTACTTTGAAAAATCTTCGAACATTTCCCTTCTCCCGGGCTTAAGCCTGGATAGGTTATTTAATTTCGTTTACTAAGATATTTTTCACACTCATTTTTGTGCAAATAAAAAAGAGCTGCAAAATTAAACTTTTGCAACTCTTTCATCTTTAAGTAGCGAGAGGCGGACCCGAACCGCCGACCTCGTGATTATGAATCACGCGCTCTAACCAGCTGAGCTACCTCGCCATTTTTTTATTTATAAAGAACTTAGTAAGGTTTGCTCCGCCGACCTTCCCGATAATAATCGGGACGCTCTAATCCCGAAAATTACAAAATTTCAATTTTGAATAATTTTCGAGGACTCACGAAAAGCGGTCAAATCAAAGATTTGGCTTTTCGGAGCCAGCTGAGCTACCTCGCCATTATTTCAAATTATTAAGAGTTGGCGTTGTTGCCTGTGCCTTAATTTTTCGAGGTGCAAATATAGTATTTATTTTTTTCCGGCCTGATTTTTTGCTTCAAAAATAAAGGAAAATTCAATTGCGGTTTTGTGCATGTTGTTTTTAAAAAACAGAATAGTTATATTGCCAAAAAACAAAACATGGCCGATAAAGAAAAAATCCAGCTTGAGTACGTGATAAATTGTTCGCCTAAAGTTTTGTACAACAGGCTAAGTACAGCTTCCGGGCTTGCCGAATGGTTTGCCGACGATGTTCGGGTACAGGGGAAAAAATTTACTTTTATCTGGGAGGGTTCGGAACAAACTGCTGAAGTGGCCCTTCATAAAGAAAACAAAATGGTACGGTATAACTGGGTTGATGACGAAAATGATTATTTTGAGTTCAGAATATCGCAGGATGAACTTACCAACGATGTTTCGCTGATTGTTATCGATTTTGCCGAAGAAGATGAAGTGGAAGAAACCCATGGGCTCTGGAATGCCCAGATTTCAGACTTGAAGCATATCCTTGGTTCCTGATACCTTTCTCTTACAGAAAACTTTGACTGCCCGGATTATTCCTGTTTTATGATTTTTAAATAACATAAACCCATCTTAACTTTTTTTTACTTTCCAAATCATTAAAATACTTTAGTTTTGTACACGTTTCACTAAAAGTGAAAGTAGTTAAATGAGACGGTTACACTGGTATATTATAAAATCTTTCCTGGGGCCATTTTTCATGACCTTTTTCATCGTGGTATTTGTACTGCTGATGCAGTTTTTGTGGAAATATGTGGATGACCTTGTGGGTAAAGGACTCGATTTTAAAGTACTGGGCGAGATGATTTTTTATGCCTCGTTTGGTTTGTTGCCTTATGCATTTCCGCTTGCTATGCTGCTGGCTTCCATTATGACTTTTGGCTCACTGGGCGAAAATTACGAGTTGGTGGCCATGAAATCGTCCGGTATTTCTTTATTCCGGATTATGAGGCCCTTGTTTTTTATTGCTGCTTTGGTTATGCTAACAGCATTTTATTTTTCAAATTACATTCTTCCGCACACCAACCTAAGGTTTACAACATTGCTGTGGAGTGTGAAGCAACAACGCCCCGAGCTGGTTTTACAGGAAGGCGTTTTTACCAACGAAATGGATGGTTACAGCATCCGGATTGGCAATAAAGACAATAAAACCAACATGCTGTACGATTTGCTGATTTATGACCATACAGGCAACCAAACCAACCAGAGTGTTACGGTAGCCGATTCAGGATTTTTGCGGATAACCGAGGATAAAAAATTTATGGTGCTGAACCTGCACAACGGAGTAAATTATTCCGAGGAAACCCCCCGCGACAGGAAAGAGCGTGAAAAATACCCGTTCAGGCGCGACCGTTTTGAGGAGCAAACCATCCGGGTAAAAGTACGCGGATTTGATTTTAACCGCCGCGATGAAAAAATATTCACCAATTCATACCGCATGCTGAATCTTGAACAACTCCGGTTTATGGAAGATTCACTGAGTAACGATTACCAGAAACGGCTTCGCGATTTTATCATGCAAATAAATGTAGGCACTTCGCTTACCCCCAAAATTCATAACCTCACTGTTCCCGATTCATTAAAAAGAAATATAACCGTTGAAGCCGATTCCATTTTTGATTTTAATTCGTTTTTTGAAAAACAGGATAAGTGGGTAAAAGCTGAAATAACACAAAGCGCACTTGGAGCAGCCCGGGGGAATGTTCAAACCCTCAATATGTTCGACGATCAGCTTTATAACAGGAAAAAAACCGTCAATAAATACACCATGGAAAAGCACAAGAAGTTTACGCTTTCACTGGCTGTGCTTATCTTCTTTTTTATTGGTGCCCCACTTGGAGCCATTATCCGGAAAGGCGGCCTCGGAATGCCTGTGGTTGTTTCTATTTTATTGTTTATTGCCTATTATATAGTTTCTATGACAGGCGAAAAATCGGCCCGTGAAGATGTATGGGACATGTTTGGCGGAATGTGGTTCTCAACTTTTGTGTTTTTGCCAATGGGAGTTTGGCTTACTTACAAAGCCGCAAACGATGCTGCGCTCATGAGCGCAGAAACATATAGCAAGTTATTGAGTAAATTAGGACTCGGAAAGCTAATGGGAAAGATTAGGAAAAGAAAATGAAAATACTTCAGGTAACCAATAAAGTTCCATATCCACCAAAAGACGGCGGTGCCATTGCCTGCATGAACCTTATTAGTGGATTTGCATTGCTGGGGCATGAAGTAACTGTTTTGGCTATGAACACCGAAAAACATCATATCGATGAGTCGGAGATTCCCGAGTCGGTGGAAGATTGGGCCGAGTTTCATTTGGTAGATGTGCCGGCCCGAACCTCCGGGGTTGCTGCACTCGTTAACCTTGTTTTTTCAGGAAAACCTTACAATGCCGTCCGGTTTATTTCCAAAGCTTTTTCAGAAGAACTGAGGAATCTGCTGACTGAGAATGAGTTTGATATCGTACAGCTCGAAGGATTGTATGTATGCCCGTATATTCCGCTTATCCGTAAATTTTCCGATGCCAAAATTGTTTACCGCTCACACAACATCGAGCATGAAATATGGGAGCGAACTGCCGCACTTTCAAAAGGAATTAAACGGATTTATTTTAGTGTGCTTGCGAGACGAATAAAGACCTTTGAGAAAAATTATCTGAACGATTACGATTTGCTGGTCCCGATTACCGAACGCGACGGGCAAATTCTAAATAAACTGGGGAATAAAAAGCCGGTGCATGTTTCGCCAACCGGCATCGACACCAAAGTGCTTTTCCCACATTCGAAAAATTTGGAGCATCCATCACTTTTCCATATCGGTTCGCTTGAGTGGGCGCCCAACCAGGAAGGAATTCTCTGGTTCATCGAAAATTGCTGGCCCAAAATTCATGAAAAATTCCCCGAACTGAAATTCTATGTTGCCGGACGGAATGCACCCGACTGGCTGGTGCGTCAGTTTGATGGACCAAACATTGTTTATAAAGGTGAAGTGCCTGATGCCTACCAGTTTATGAATTCGAAATCGATAATGGTAGTGCCGCTGTTTTCGGGCAGCGGTATGCGAATTAAAATTATTGAAGGAATGGCGCTCGGAAAACCAATCGTTTCCACTACCATCGGAAATGAAGGAATCTCCACTACTTCACAAAAAAATATTTTGATTGCCGACACACCGGATGAGTTTGCAGCAGCCATAGAAAAGTTGATTGTTGATTCGGAATTGTTTGAGCAGATCAGCCGGAATGCCATCGAATATATTCATGATAAATTTGATAACCTGACACTTGCCGGTTCACTGATCAGGTTTTATAAAGAGCATGCCCAATGAGTTTGAAGTTGCTGTTCTGGATACTTTTCTTCCTGCTTTTTTATACCTACGTGGGATATGCGCTGGTTTTATTTGTTGCTGTGAAAATCAAGAATTTAATTTCTTCACCAAAAGCCAAGAAACAAGCTGATTACGAACCGGAAGTTTGCCTTTTTGTAACAGCATTTAACGAGAAAGATTACATCCGCCAGAAAGTTGAAAACTCCTTTCAGCTCGATTATCCCAAAGAAAAGATTCAATATGTTTGGGTAACTGACGGATCGGATGACGGAACCCCCGATTTACTAAAAAGATATGAAAAACTGGAAGTCTATCACCAGCCCGAACGCCGCGGAAAAATGCATGCCATGAACCGCGGAATGCAGTTTGTAAAAGCGCCGGTTGTTATTTTTTCGGATACAAATACCCTTCTGAATAAAAAAGCTGTACGCGAAATTGTGGCTCAATTCAGTCATCCGGAAGTGGGTTGTGTGGCTGGTGAAAAACGCATCATAGAAAAAGAAGCCGATGCCGCTGCCGCCGCAGGAGAGGGACTTTACTGGAAATTTGAATCGTGGGTGAAAAAAATGGATGCCCAACTTAATTCAGCAGTTGGGGCAGTGGGAGAATTGTTTGCCATCCGCCGCAACCTTTTTGAAGAGGTAGAGATCGACACGGTTTTGGATGATTTTATCATTTCGTTGCGGATTGCGCAAAAAGGTTACAAAATTGCCTACACACCAAATGCCTATGCCGAAGAAACTGCTTCGCTCAATGTGAAGGAGGAGCTGAAACGAAAAATCCGGATTGCCGCTGGTGGCATCCAGTCGCTTTCGCGGTTAAGCGGATTGTTGAATCCGTTCAAATACGGAGTTTTTTCGTGGCAGTTTATTTCGCATAAAGCGCTTCGCTGGACACTGGCGCCGGTTTCACTTTTTTTGCTGTTTTTTCTGAATGGCTGGATGGTGTGGCAAAATAACACTTGGGCGATTGCAGATTTTTACACTTTCTTTTTTTATTTCCAGGTGTTGTGCTACCTGCTGGCAAGTGTGGGATGGTTTTTCGAAAACCGTAAAATTAGGTTTAAGTTGTTGTTTGTTCCCTACTATTTTGTTTCGATAAACTATGCCTCCCTTCGTGGAATTTTCAGGTATTTCAGAAAAAAGCAACCGGCAAGCTGGGAAAAATCGAAACGTGCAATTTAAAGAAATTGAAAAGTTATTTTCCCTGACAGCCACATGGGGAAGAATCAATTTTTTTCCTGATTATTTATTGTAATTTTGCGGCTGATTTAAAGGAGAGGATTCATGACAGATATAAAGCTCAATACAATTCCGGAGGCAGTAGCTGCCATAAAAAAAGGCGAATTGGTAATTGTAGTAGATGACGAAGACAGGGAAAATGAAGGCGATTTTATCGTTGCTTCCGAATTGATTACCCCCGAGATTATCAACTTTATGACCATTCACGGCAGGGGGTTGATTTGTGTTTCGCTTACCGAAAAACGTTGCCAGGAGCTTGAACTGGATTTGATGGTGGGACAAAATACTTCTTATCACGAAACAAATTTTACGGTATCAGTCGATGGGCTTCACCCGGATATTACCACTGGAATTTCTGCCAGCGACCGGTCTACAACCATCAAAATGCTGGTCGACCAAAAAACAAAACCCAATGATTTGGGTCGTCCGGGCCACATTTTTCCTTTAAAAGCCAAAAATCGCGGCGTGTTGCGTCGGAGCGGTCATACTGAAGCCGCAGTGGATTTGGCCCGTTTGGCCGGGCTTTATCCATCAGGAGTTCTGGTTGAAATCATGAATGAGGATGGAACTATGGCACGGTTGCCACAACTAATAAAGATGGCCGAAAAATTCAACCTCAAAATTGTTTCCATCAAAGATTTGATTTCTTTCCTATTTCAAAGCGAAAGTTTAATCGATCGTGGCGAAACGGTGAATCTGCCTACGCAATTTGGCGATTTTTCGATTGTCCCTTTTCGGCAGAAATCAAATGGCGCCGAGCATGTGGCCTTAATAAAAGGTGAATGGGATGTAAACGAACCCATTTTGGTGCGGGTGCACTCTTCGTGCATGACCGGTGATATTTTTGGTTCGCTGCGATGCGAGTGCGGCGATCAGTTGCATGCTTCAATGCAGATGATCGAGAAAGAAGGCAAAGGAGTTATCGTTTACATGATGCAGGAAGGTCGCGGAATAGGGCTGCTCAATAAAATTGCGGCTTACAAACTTCAGGACCAGGGAATGGATACCATCGATGCCAACCTGCACCTTGGCTTTAAGGAAGATGAACGCGATTACGGCGTGGGTGCACAGATTTTACGAAACCTTGGCGTGACCAAAATGCGGCTGATGACCAACAATCCCGTAAAACGTGTGGGTATCGAAGGATTTGGGCTGGAAGTAGTTGAAACGCTTCCTATAGAAATTGAGCCAAATCCGCACAATCAGAAATATCTGAAAACCAAGCGCGACCGGATGGGCCACCATTTGCGCAATTTTAATTACGACAGATAAATAGCGCGTTCTATCTAAAAAATATCTTCTGAAAATTTTTCAAAAGTTGTATTCTCTTTGAGTGTATTTTGCGAATAATGTTAGCTTTGTTTTCAAAATAATATTCAATGAAAATACTGACTCTATTCTTAATTGCTTCAATTTTTAGTTTATCCTCTTTTTCACAGGAATGGCCCGATTGGCGCGGAGAAAACAGGAATGGTACCTGGAATGAAACAGGCATTGTCGAAAAATTCTCAGCACCAGTTTTAGCTCCGAAGTGGACCATTTCTATTGGACCAGGCTACACTGGTCCCACCGTTGCCAACGGAAAAGTTTACCTGATGGACAGGCAGGAAGACCCGGAGGAAGTGGAACGGGTGCTTTGTTTCGATGCAGAAACCGGGAATCAGGTTTGGCAATATAGCTACGAATGCATTTACTCAGGGATTGGCTACCAGGCCGGACCACGCGCTTCTGTGGTAATTAACGATGGCAAGGCATATTCGCTGGGATCGATGGGTCACCTGTATTGTTTTGACGCAGAAACGGGCACAGTAATCTGGAAAAAGGAACTGAATGAGGAATATAAAATTGACATGCCCATTTGGGGAATTGCATCAACGCCACTAATCGTCGATGAAAAAATTATTGTTCATGCAAGTGGTGCCGACAATGCCTGCGTGATGGCTTTTAATAAAAATACGGGTGAAGAAATCTGGCAAAACCTCGATGACCGGGCAGGTTATTCAGCACCAATTCTAATTGAAAAAAACGGCACCCGGGTAGTGGTGAACTGGACAGAGCACAGCCTTTCGGGAATGAATCCTGAAACCGGTGAAATTTACTGGCGGTTCCCTTGGGAAACCGGTTCCGGAATGAGTATTTCAACGCCGGTTTTATACAACGATTATATTTTTGTGAGCGCGTTTTACAGCGGTTCATTGCTGGTTGATTTGGGCGATGATTACACAACAATGGAAAAAGTTTGGCAACGCGAAGGAGAAAGCGAGCGCAAAACCGATGCTTTGCACTGTGTGATGAACACCCCGGTAATTATCGACGATTACATTTACGGAGTTGACAGCTACGGCGAATTACGTTGTTTGGAACTGTTGACAGGCGACCGAGTCTGGGAAGATCAGACAGCCGTGGAGCGTGGCCGCTGGGCCAACATTCATTTTATTCAGAAAGATGAAGAAACCTGGATGTTTAATGAGCACGGCGAACTTCTAATTACAGAATTATCGCCTGAAGGTTTT
>DATFJO010000598.1:0-8924 GCA_035269145.1 Tangfeifania sp.
GGGCGAACTGTTTATTTGCGACGGATTGGAAAGCAGCGATTGATTTTGTTCTTTGATGGTTCCGCTCACCGGCGAATAAAGCTCCAGTTGTTTGCCATCGTGCATCACGGTCATTATTTTTTCGCCTTTCCGCACTTTTTCTCCGGCGGTTTTCAGTTTTACCTGGGTCACTGTTCCGGTAAGGTGCTGCAAAAAATCGTCGACTCCCACTTTTACAAAGCCGGTTTTTTCCATAAATGCCCAGGTATGCGTTTTGTCGTAATACAAACCTGCAGGAGACGAAACGGTCTCCACGTTCAACGCCGGAGTCATCTCGATGTCTTCACTGTTAACTCCCTTATGCGTTCTGAACATCGCACGAACAAACAAAGCCACCAGCAGCAACACTGCTCCGATTCCGATTGTCAATGCCCATGGAAACCCTGCAGTGCCTGCAGACGATGGAGGAGGAGTGGCCTGGCTGCCGAGCGCTGCCATTCCGGTTCTTTTTTCATGGGCCGAGAGGTTGCTGTAGCCCAGTGTGCCAATTGAACTTTGTCCGTCGTTTACAATCCATGTCAGGAAATTCACGGCCATTTCATTTTCAGGCTGCGATGAAGAAACTGCGTAAATGTCGCAGCACAGTTCACGCGGATATTTGCCAATCCATGCGCCGCGGGTCAGTTTTTCGGGATCGGAAAAAATATTTTCAAATCCGTCAATCCGGTTATTCGCGTTTTTATCGATGGGCAAAACAGCGATGTGTTCCGCAAATGTATTTTCCTCTGTGCTTAGTATATCTACCAGCTTGCAAAAACCAATGGCATATTTGTTGGTTTTTACCGATGAAATGAGTTCACTGGCAGTAACCGTTTCCACTGCCGGCAACGAAGCGGATGAGGCGCCTGTGTATTCTTTCATTTTGGCTTGCACCACTTTGTCGCTGGTAACAAAAAAGCTGAAGGCTTCCTGCGGGGCACCCTCAATTACCGACGACCAGTCGGCTCCCTCTGCCACCAGTTTTGCAAAATCCTCGGCTGAAAGTCCCTGTTTGGAAAGTTCTTCCATGAATGGATTTTGAGCGTTAATAACAGGCACCACCACATCGTGGCCGATAACCATTTCCCATGCCGGTTTTTTGCTGATTCCGGTTTTTTCTGAACTGGTAAGAAACCAGAGCGCGTTTTTATTTATCTGCGGTTCGCCGGTTAGTTTCGTAACCTCTATGTTTTGGCCGGGATGGTCGTTTTCATAGGCGGTAGCCCAGTGGCTGGTAAGTTCCATTAATTCGGGCGAACTGATAACCTTTAAGGTTTCGTTCTGGGCATTTGCAGTTCCAATGGAACCAAGGAAAAAAAGCAATGCCAGGATTACGGATGTTGAATAAGCTTTCATAATGTCGGTATTTTATTTTGTTATTACTTTTCAAAACTTTTATGGTCAGCGACCACATGCGTTATCCTTTATCCAAATAGGGTGCCAATCATTGTAAATAGTTGTAAAAGAGATAATTGGAGTATAAATGTTGGCGATTTCAACAAAACAAAGTGTTTAAAAAGTATACACTAATCAGGCGAAAGGCAGATAAAGATTTACATATAAGCACCTTAGAGCTAATGTTTAAAAATTAAACACTGTTTAATTTTTAAACGGTTTTGGAAAATTTCCGGTTTTTGATGCGTTAAGCGGTTTAAATCCGCTCGGCGCGTAAGCGGTTAATTGTTAGTAATTTATCGGAATTCCTGCGAGATTTTTTAAATGCCGTGCAAAAATGAAAACAAACTCAGCGAGGTTGCATGTTTACAGAAACTTTGTTTTATGAGAATCCGATGTCAGGGGTATCAAATGTTTATAGAATCCGGCCGGAGTCGTTGCCTGTGTTACAAACGGTGTTTCTATAAACATACAAAACCTCCGGATTTGATGATGCGATTGTGTTCATTTAAGTATTTTTCATTTTTGTTATCCACAGAAATCTTAGTAAAAATTCGAGAAAAGTAGCGTTTTTTGCTACTTTTATCAAAAAGTTACTAAAGTGAATGCAAAAGAATATATCAAATACTTATTATCAATTGAAGAATATTCCTTTTCACTCGACGAAATTGCGAGAGAAATTGAATACAATGGAACTTCACTGAAGTTTGAACTTTGGAGATTAGTCGAAAAGGGAGAGATTGTTAATCTCAGAAAAGGTTTTTATTTAATTATTCCTCCCCGTTATTCCTCTGCTCAAAAATTACCGGTCCAGCTTTATTGCGAAAAGCTGTTTAAATATTTGAAAAGAAACTACTATATAGCACTTTTTACAGCAGCAAAGTTTCATGGAGCCAGCCACCAGCAAATACAGCGGGATTACATTGTAACTGAAAATCCTAAACCAAATGATATATCGAAAAAAAATATTGAAATACGTTTTTTTGGTTCCGGAGTCTGGTCTGAAAAAAATATTCTAATAAAAAAATCGGATGCTGGTATTTTTAAAGTTTCAACCCCGGCTTTAACAATAGCTGATTTAATTCATCACCAGAATAAACTGGGAGGAATAAACAGGATGCTTGCTTCAATAGAAGAATTGGCTGAAGAATTGACAGAGCCTGATTTGCGTGATTTGTTAAAATGGTACCCCAACAAAAGTACATTGCAGCGTTTGGGATTTTTAGCTGAGGAATTGGGAATAAATGAAAATTTTCAGAAAATCATGTTTGACCACTTAGTTCAATCAAATTTTTTTCCGGTATTGTTAACGCCGAACTCCGGTGAAAAACCGGGAGCTGTTGATAATAAGTGGAAGGTGGATGTAAACGTTCAGATAGAAAGCGATTTATGATTCCAAAACCCTATATAGCAAAATGGCAGGAATTTGCACCCTGGAAGGATTTTGCACAGGTGGAGCAGGATTTGATTATTTCCCGTGTTCTGGTGGAGATATTTAACGATGAATTTTTGAGGGAAAACCTTGCATTCAGAGGCGGAACAGCCTTACACAAATTATACCTCAGCCCTGCACCCCGGTATTCTGAAGATATCGATTTGGTTCAGATTAAGCCCGGCCCGATAAAACCAATCATGCAACGAATTGGAGAAATTATTTCATTTTTTGAAGAAGAAAGAACAACGCGGGTTAGAGGACATGGTGCAAAAGCATTGTACCGGTTCACTTCAGAGTATGAGAACATCCGGATGCGATTGAAGCTGGAAATAAATTGCAAAGAACATTTTAATGTACTCGATTGGAATAATTTCCCTTTTGAAGTTAAAACTGAATGGTTTTCGGGAAAAACTAAAATAAGAACCTATGCCATTAATGAACTGCTGGGAACAAAACTAAGAGCTTTATACCAGCGCAGCAAAGGGCGGGACCTTTTTGATTTGTATTATGCCCGTCAAAATCTGGATTTAAATTATGAACAAATTATAACATGTTTCAAAGAGTATATTTCATTTGCGACAGGAAAAAGGTCTCCAAGTGGTAAGGAGTTTTTATTGAATGTTGAGGAAAAAGAAAATAGCCCGGGTTTTATAGGAGATATTGAAGGGCTTTTGCGAATGAATGTCGGTTATAATCAGAAAGAAGCATTTGACTGGCTGAAGGCAGAAGTCATTTCACGAATTTGATTAGGTTCGTAATATCCGTCAAGCGGTACCAAACTGCTGGACGCGTAAACATGACCTCCGCGAGGTCGAATGTTTATATTTCTATTCACATGCAAATTCTCAGGATTTGTTAGAAAAGATTTAGAATCCCTCTAAATAAAACCCTTTAATTTTCCGCTGTCAGCCGGAGATTTGTTAATTTTGAAATTCATTTAAAAACAGAATTGTTATGTCAGATATACCGAATAAATTAATTGTTCCGAAAAATGTGACCGACGCTTTGCGCGGCATCAAATACCCCGACAGCGAGGAAGACATCGTGTCGCTCGATATGGTACAGGAAATCCGGATTGCCGGCAAACGCATCAGTTTTTCGCTGGTTTTTCAGCGGAGCGACGATCCAAACATCAAGCCGCTGGTGATAGCATGTGAGAACATGCTAAAGAAAACCTTTGGCGATGACATTGAAGTTGAAGACAACATCACCGTGAAGGTACTGCACGACATGGAACGTCCGATTCTTCCCGAGGTGAAGAACATCATTGCCATTGCCTCAGGCAAAGGCGGCGTGGGTAAATCGACCGTTGCAGTAAATACCGCAGTGGCGCTGGCACAGGAAGGCTACAAAGTAGGTTTGATTGATGCCGATATTTTTGGCCCGTCGGTTCCGAAAATGTTTGGCGCCGAAAACGAACGCCCCACCGGTGAAAAAATAGATGGCCGCGATATGATCAATCCCGTGGAAAAATTCGGGGTGAAATTCCTTTCCATCGGTTTTTTTGTGGAAACTGACAGCGCGGTTATCTGGCGTGGCCCGATGGCGTCGAATGCACTGAAGCAACTGATTACCGACGCCAACTGGGGTGAGTTGGATTACCTCCTCATCGACCTGCCGCCCGGAACCAGCGACATTCACCTTACGCTGGTGCAAACCGTGCCGGTAACCGGTGCCGTAATTGTTACAACTCCGCAGGAAGTTGCACTGGCCGATGTGGTGCGCGGAGTGAGCATGTTCACCGGAAAATCAATCGATGTGCCGGTGCTTGGCCTGGTGGAAAACATGGCCTGGTTTACTCCTGCCGAACTGCCCGAAAACAAATATTACATTTTTGGAAAAGACGGCGGTAAAAAACTGGCCGAAAAAATGAACCTGAAATTGCTGGGTCAAATCCCGATTGTGCAAAGCATCCGTGAAGGCGGCGACCAGGGAACTCCGCCCGCCACCAATCCCGACACGGTAACCGGAATGGCATTTACTGAAGTGGGAAAAACACTCGCCCACCAGGTGCATTTGCGCAACATTGACCGGGCGCCTACCAAAAAGGTTAAAATAACACGTAAATAGGGCTTTAAAATTTTGCTATTTTTGTGCCCCGGCAGCGGAATAAAAGTGTGCAGCGAATGACAATAATCTGCTGAATAATGAGTTTATTCCTAAAGCCGTTAAAAATTACTGTTTGAAGCGATATATATTATATACCATCGGGTTGATATTATTAGTGCCGTTGATTCAGGGGTGTTCCACCGAGAAGAACACGTTTGCATCGCGTACTTTTCATAAAGTCACATCCAAATACAATGTCTATTTCAATGGGAAAGAGAGCCTGAATGCAGGGCTGGAACGCATTGATGAGAGCATTGAGAATGATTATACCCGTTTGCTTCCTGTTTACAAGGCCAGCGATCCGTCGGCCGCCAACCTGGTGAAATCCGATATGGAGAATGCGGTGATAAAGGCCTCGAAGCTGATAGAGATTCATTCCATTACCGAAAAACCCAAACGCCGGCGCCGACGTACCCGCAGGTATCAGGAATTTGCCAGCAAGGAGGAATTTAACCCGTGGATTGACGATTCCTATCTTTTGATGGGGAAAGCGTATTATTACCAGCACAATTTTATGGCGGCCATCGACAACCTGTCGTTTTTGCGGCGCAAATACACCGAAGGCGATGCCCAGCACGAGGCAGCCATTTGGTTGATTCGAAGCTTTTCGGAGCTCGGGCGTTTTGCCGAGGCTTCGGAGATGATTCAAACCGTTCAGAGCGATGACAGCTTCCCCAAAAACCTCGAGCGGGATCTGGCCGTTGCCACTGCCGATTATTACATCAAACAGCAGGAGTATAACGAGGGCATTAAATTTATCGATATCGCCCTGGATAAAACTTTCTGGCGAAAAGACAAAGCCCGGCTCCAGTACATTGAAGCACAGCTTTACGAAGAAATCGGAAAACCGATGCAGGCCTCAGAAGCGTATGAGGCGGTTTCGAAAATGAATGCCGATTATAAAATGGCGTTCAATGCCAAAATCAATGCTGCAGGAACATTTTCGGGGGAAGGCGATGCGGAGGCAACAAAGAAAGAACTGCGTAAAATGTTGCGTGATAAAAAGAATGTGGAATTCCGCGACCAGATTTATTATGCACTCGGAAATATTCATTTCAGTCAGGGAAACCGCGATTTGGCCATGGAAAACTACCGGCAATCGGTAGCTGCCAGTTTTTCGAATCCGTTTCAGCGGGCGCAGTCGGCTGTTACGCTTGCCGAACTCTATTTTGAAGATTTGGAGTACCGCAAGGCACAGGCTTATTACGACAGCGCCATGATTATTATTGACGAAACTTACCCGGATTACGCTGAACTCAATGCACAATACCGCAGTCTGACCAATCTCACCGATAATTTGATGATGGTGGAGCGCGAAGACAGCCTGCAGCGCATTGCCAACATGCCGGAAATGGAGCGTGAGTCGTTGATAGCCCGCCTGATGCAGGAAGAACAGGAGCGCCAGCGAAATACTGAAAACCTGGCCATTCAGGGGCAACGCAGCCAGGGGTATTACCGCTCCAACCGCTACCGCATGGGAATGGGCTCGGGAACCCAGGGAGGGGGGTGGTATTTTTACAATCCCCAAACTGTTTCCTACGGACGGGTTTCTTTTCGCCAGCGTTGGGGAACACGGAAACTGGAAGATGACTGGCGCCGTTCGAACAAGGGGATCGTCTCGATGGATGAAATGGATGAGTTGGCAGCAGTCGATTCGTCACAAATAGAAGTGAGGGTGGAAGACCCTCTGAAAAAAGAATTTTATACCCAGTATTTGCCGCTCAACGATTCGCTGATGGAATTGTCGCACGAGCGGATAAAAGAGGCACTATACAGTGCCGGGAAAATCTACAAATCGGAATTTTCGAATTACGAACGCTCGGCTGAGATGTTCGAGGAACTGATTGAACGCTATCCCGATAATATTTTTCTGCTTTCGGCTTATTTCGATTTGTATGATTTGTATGAACTGATGGGCGATTCACAAAAAGCAAATTACTACCGCAACCTGATTATTTCGCAGTTTCCCGACAGCAAGTACGCACAATACCTGCAAAATCCCAACTTTTTTGTGGAGATGGAAGCACGCACTGACAGCCTGAACCGGCTCTACGAAGAGACTTTCAGAAGTTACCGCAACGGGAATTACCGGAATGTGATTTCGCTTACTCAGTCAATGAAAGCAATGGAGCCCGACAGCTCGGTTCTCCCGAAAATCGATTTTATGGGAATGATTGCGCAGGGCACGCAAACCGATATTCACAATTTCGAAAACCTGCTTGAAGAATACGTTCAGCAATATCCGGCTGCCGAACCTGCACCGCTGGCCAACGAAATTCTTACGCTTATACAGGACAGTACGCTGGCTGATTACCAGAAACTGGTAGACATGGGATACATCAACGAAGAAATTCAGAATGAAGAACTGCTGCTGGAAGAGCGGATGGCAAACGATGAGTTTGGTGGCCGTTTTACTTATGACGAAGATTTACTGCACTATTTTGTAATTGCGTACCCGCGTGATGCTGAAATTGATTTGAACCGCCTGAAATTCGATATTGCCAATTACAACATCGATCATTACATGCGGAAGGATTTCGACATTGAAACCGAAAACCTGAATGAAGAGTTAACGCTGGTGGTTGTCAGGTCGCTCGAAAATAAAGAAAACGGTGTGATTTATCACCGGGCCATTATCCGCGATGCCGCTGTTTTTGAAACGCTGGAAGATGTGGATTACTTTAATTTTGCGATTTCGTCAACCAATTACCGCCAAATTCTTTCGGAGCAGTCGATTGCCGATTACCTGAAGTTTTTTGTGAAAAATTACAGCCGCTACATCCGGTCCGATTTCAGCGAGGAAGAGATGGAATTGTCGCCGGAAGAGATGATGGCCAAAGCCCGCGAAGAAGAAGATATGCTCCGCGAAAGGGGCGAATTTGTAGTGGTGGAAACCGGCACTGCCCCGGCAGGGCTTTTCAACACTGCCATCGATACCACCCAGTCATTTGTGCTGGCGGTGAAAAATCCCGATTTCTCGCTGCGTCAGACATTGCGTGGTTTTGCCGATTTCAACCGCGATGAATTCCGTTTGTGGAACCTTGCCTTGCAACTGAAACAATCGGGCGATTACCAGTTGCTGATTGCACAGGGAATTCCTACGCTGAACGAATCGATGTCGTATTTCAGGAAAGTGGTAATTTCCCGCGACCTGTTTGAGTCGCTGGGCCGGACTACCTACCGCAACTTCCTGATAACAGAAGAAAATCTGCAAACACTGATTGATGAGGAGGCTGTGGAAGATTATATGGACTTCTTCCGGAACAATTACATCAACCGCAGTCAGTCGCAGCAATCATCTCCGTCTCCCGGCCAAACAACAGAACCGGGCGAAACACAGGGAACTGAAAATGCTGAACCGATGGCTGAAGAAGCACCGGAACCGGAATCCTATTCAGGGCCGTATGATGAAAACATTGACAAACCACACCACTTTGTTTTTGTGATTCCAAAGACCGGAATTGACAAAGCAGCCTTTGTAGAGGGAATTTCACAGTTTAATGCCGCCAGTAACGATGCCGGTGATTTGACCGTAAAAGACCAGTCGCTCGATGAATTCCGCCAGGCTATTGTTATCAGTGGCTTCCCCGACTCCGAAAGTGCTACCCGCTATTTCAGAACAATTGTACAAAACCGCGATTTGTATGCCCCGCTGGGTGAAGCTACTTACCGCAATTTCCTGATTACCACTGAAAATTTCGATGTCTTCCTGCAGGAAAAAAACATTGCTGATTACATGAACTTCTACAAACAAATTTACCTGGAAGAATAACCTTAACATTGCAGGTTAAAGTTTGTTAATGCAACAAAGGGCACTTTTTTTGTTAGTACCTTAGCTCCAATTGAAAAATTTTGAAAAAATATGAGGAAACCAAAAATACTTTGGGTTGATGACGAGATAGATGTTTTACGTCCGCACATTCTTTTTCTGCAGCAGAAAGATTATGAAGTTGATACGGCAAACAAC
>DATFJO010000599.1:0-3792 GCA_035269145.1 Tangfeifania sp.
TTGCTCACTCCCACAACTCCTGCTATTAAAGTTCCGGTACCAATAATCCAGATAAATATTTTTATGGCCTGGAAAATTCTCATGGTTTCCAGGTAGTTTTCAAGTTTGTTGTAAGAACCCAGTGCCGAACGATCTTCCGAATCGAATTTGTGTTTGCGTGCAAGCGTAGCCCGCACCTTTTCTTCAATGGCATTACTCTCTTCAATTGAACCGGCATTGATTGTGAGTGCAAAATTATGCAGGCGGTTGCCACCGTTGAATACTTTTTGCCCGGTAGTTACCGGCATATAGGCATTGCGGTGCCGGGTGCTTCCGCCTTCGCGGCAAACTCCCACAACTTTAAAAGGAATATTGTTAATTTTCACATATTCACCAATCGCTTCTTTTTCTTTAAAAAGTGCCTCGTAAATATCATATCCCAAAACCACCGATTTGCGGGTTTGATTTATATCTACCTGGTTAATAAAACGTCCATCCACCATTTCAAGAGATTCCACCTCTTTTAAATCGGGATGACAGGTAATTGCTGTATATTCGCCAAACTCGTTTTCATAAGAAAATGTATTTCCTGAAATAAAATACCGGCCCGACGCCTCTTCAATTCCCGCCAAATCACTGACAATTTCATAATCGGTATTGGTAAACTGAATTTCGCGGTTTTCTTTCATTCCCTGGTACGGAATACTGGTGCGCCCGCTCCAAATCCACATGGCATTTACAGCATCGCGCATAAAATTTTGTGCCACCCCGTTGCTCAACCCGTTGCCCGAGCCCAGCAAAATCATCAGCATAAAAATTCCCCAGGCCACCGAAAAACCGGTGAGAAAGGTTCGCATTTTATTTTTTTTGATGGTGGCAATAATTTCCTGCCAAATATCTAAATCAAACATTTCATTTATTGTTAAATGTTGAATTTTATTCTTTTACAACCATTTTAATGAATACGTCAGGAAGTTATTTCTGACCGCTTAGACTAATCGCTGCTTACTTCCTTCAGGCAATTTCAAGTTCTTTCCGGTACTGGTGCTTCCACTCGCTCAGCTCGCCGTTTTTAATTATTTCGGAAATAACTCCATCTTTCAGACGAATGATTTTGTGGGTCATTGCTGCTATGTCGTGTTCGTGTGTAACAATTACCACAGTAATTCCATCGTTATTGATTTCTTTCAGAATTTCCATCACTTCGTAAGAAGTAGTAGTGTCGAGCGCGCCGGTAGGTTCATCGGCCACAATAATTTTAGGCTGTGTAATTAGCGAACGTGCAATGGCAACCCGCTGTTTCTGGCCTCCCGATAATTCATTGGGCATGTGGGTAGCCCACTGCAAAAGGCCCAGTTTTTCTAAGTATTCCAGCGCAATTTTGTTTCGTTTTTTGCGGTTCACTCCCTGGTAATAAAGCGGGAGCGCTACATTCTCCATCGCATTTTTAAACGAAATCAGATTAAACGACTGGAAAACAAATCCGAGCAATTCGTTTCGTAACTGTGCCGCCTTTTTTTCCGACATATCTTTAATCAGGGTACCGTTCAGGTAGTAAGAACCTTTGTCGTAGTTATCGAGTATACCGAGAATGTTTAACAAAGTTGATTTTCCTGAACCTGAAGATCCCATGATGGAAACAAATTCTCCGCGCCCAATCTCGAGATCGATACCTTTCAGCACATGAAGTGAGTTGTTCCCGGTTACATAAGATTTGTGAACATTGTTTATACTAATCATAGCTTTCTGTTGTTTTTGTTTTCTGTTTTCCTGCGGCTAAACAGGTTCTGTTTTCAGTTTAAAATTCCTAATTTCCTTTTAATTGAATCAATTTATTCGACGAACAACCTGATCTCTTATATGAAAGTAGTTTTTTAACAGTTTTTCTTTTCAGAATCAATTTGTTTTCATGGCTTTGAAGCAATTTTCAGAACGTTATTTGTGAGACGCTGAAGCGTGCAATTGGTTACAAATATTCTGTTTCCTGTTTAGCATGTAAACTTCCTGAACAAAATGATGAATCGAAAATAAAATAGTGTGAATAAGTGTATTTGACAGACGAACAGGTATTTTTGCCAGACGGGGGAATAAAAAATTCTTCTTTAAAAAAACAGTTTGATTCCTTACTTTTGAGTTGAAATTTTTAAAAATGGGATTTAAAACACTTTCTTTAAAACTGCCAACTAATTTCACACCGGAGCAACTGAGGGAAAAAATCGGAAGACAATTGCGTATTCGTGATTTTTCTTTTCAGACAGAGAATAAAAGCTTAGATGCACGCAGGAAATCAAACATTTTCTGGGAGCTAAAAGTGATTGTTAATTCACCCGAAATAAAAGGAGGTGAAGCACCGGCAAATGAAAAACTTGAAATTCCGATCCTGAAAAGAAAAGAACAAATTATTGTAACCGGAAGCGGTCCGGCCGGTTTTTTTGCTGCCCTGGTTTTACAAAAAGCAGGATTTGAGGTAACGATTATTGAGCGCGGTTCGGATGTGGGCAAGCGCGCGAAATCTATTTCAGCATTCGAAAAAACCGGCAAGTTCGATGCTCAAAACAATTATGCATTTGGCGAAGGCGGCGCCGGAACTTTTTCTGACGGGAAACTCACGTCCCGTTCCAAACGTATTTCGAAAGAGAAAAAATTTATTACAGATAAATATATTGAAGCCGGTGCACCGGCTGAAATTGCCTACATGGCTCATCCGCATCTCGGAACCGACAATTTAAGAAAAATCGTTAAAAACCTGAGAACTGAATTTGAAACGCTTGGAGGTAAAATTCTTTTTGAAACGGTGCTCGAAGATATTGCCATTAAAAATTCTAAAGTTATTGAAGTCGTCACTACACAGGGGAATTTACCTGTGGATGCGCTGTTTGTTGCTCCGGGACATTCGGCTTACGAAACCTACCGGATGCTGATGCATCGGGGTGTACAGTTCAGAACTAAAAATTTTGCTTTGGGCACCCGCATGGAGCACCGGCAGGAAATTATTAACCTGGCGCAGTGGGGGCATAAAAAACTGCCCGGAGTAAAAGCTGCCGAATACCGCCTTACTTCGCCCGCCGATGGCATTCACCCGGTTTTTTCTTTTTGCATGTGCCCCGGTGGCATGGTTGTGCCGGCTGCGGCCTACCCCGAAACCAACATTGTGAATGGAATGAGTTATTACAAACGCAACGGCCATTTTGCCAATGCGGCTTGTGTGGCTGGCATTCATCCCGGTGAACTGGCCGGAAAAACGGTTTCGCCCGGCGAAGCGTTGACAGTTGTTGAAAATCTGGAACGCAAATTTTATGAAATTTCCTCAGGATACACGGCCCCAGGCTGCTCTATTGAAGATTTTCTGCAACAAACAACCCGCAAAAATCACTTTGAATCCAGTTATCCGCTGGGTGTGAAACCGATGCCCCTTTGGGAATTTCTGCCTGAAACAATTGTAAAATCCATGCAGGAAGGATTAAAGGATTTCATCCGGAAAATGCGTGGTTTTGAGACCGGTAATTTGCTGGGGCTGGAAAGCAAAACTTCATCGCCTATCCAAGTGATACGCGAAAAAAATGGGTTGTGCACCGGCTTTGAAAATCTGTATTTTATTGGCGAAGGAAGCGGCTACGCAGGCGGAATTATTTCGAGTGGCGCAGATGGAATTAAAGCGGCGATGAATTTGGTTTAAAATTTCATTTAAGACAATAACTCTCTAAAAACTTCATAAGATTTTGGTGTATTCGTTGTATATGGAGGATATTTACTATTTTCAAGTTTTTCCAGCCTTTCTAAGTAGCCAATGAATTGGCTAAAATGCTCATTCAT
>DATFJO010000600.1:0-4735 GCA_035269145.1 Tangfeifania sp.
ACGGAACTCTCAGGCGCGACGGAACCTCCCGTTTTCCGAATGATAAATGGGGGACTTTCGGTTCGGTGGGAGTTGCCTGGATGCTCAATGAAGAAGATTTTCTGGCTGCCCAAAGCTGGCTTAGCCTGTTAAAATTGAAAGCCAGTTTCGGAACTTTGGGTAACCAGGATATCGGCAATTATCCTACGTTTGACCAATATGGTATTTCCAACCTGAACGATGAGCTCTCTTTTAGTTTCAACTACAAAGGAAACCCGGATTTAACGTGGGAAAGTTCGAATACATTTAACACGGGTGTTGAATTCGGAATTGGCAGAATCCTGTCGGGACAAGTAGAATATTTTACAAAAAAAACAACCAACCTGTTATTCTATAAGCAGGTGGCACCTTCACTCGGGTTTTCACAAATCCCGGTAAATGATGGCGAGTTGCTGAATACAGGAGTCGAATTTGAGCTCACCGGCCATTTGATAAATTCGGGAGACATGCGTCTCGACCTGAGAATCAATGGCGGAAATTATAAAAATGCAATCACACAGATGCCAGTCGATGAATCGACGGGCGAAGAAAAAGTCATTGAAATTCAGGGGGCTTACGCATATTCTGAAGGACATTCCATTTACGATTTTTATGTCAGGGAATATGCCGGTGTCGATCCTGAAACCGGCCTGTCGCAGTGGAACCGCTATTATAATGAAGTGAACGGCGAAAAAGACTACATCCTCGATATGGAAACTTATCTCGATGCCAACACCATAAACGAATTGGGCGTTGAAACTACCACGGAATACAGCCAGGCTACAAAAAAATATGTGGGCAAATCGGTTATCCCAACCCTGTCGGGAGGTTTCGGTCTCGATTTCTTCTACAAAGGATTTGAGTTTACTTCGCAATTTGCCTACAGTTTTGGCGGGCATTCGTACGATAATATTTATGCCACTTTGATGGGGAATAACCTGCCGGGGAAAGTCAACTGGTCGAAAGATATTCTCAACAGATGGCAGGAATCCGGTGACATTACCGATGTTCCGCGTTTATCAGCCGATTTCGACAAAAATGTCAATTCAATTTCTTCCCGGTTTATTACAAGCAATGCTTACCTGAACCTCACAAACATAAGGCTGTCCTACACATTGCCTGCACAGCTTACCAAAACCCTGGGCATCAACCGAACTTCTGTCTGGTTATCGGGTGATAATTTATTTCTGCTGACTGCACGCGAAGGTTTTATTCCAATGGGTGCTGAATCGGGAAGTTCGAGTACTGTCCGGTATGCACCGTTGAGCACGGTTACAACCGGAATAAAACTGCAGTTTTAATGTCGAATCTTTTAAAACGAAGAAAAATGAATGATAAAATAAAAACAGTACTGATATTTTTTCTTGTTGCAGGTTTGATGACTGGTTGCAGCAAAGAATATCTCGACAGAGAGCCATCCGGGAATATTACTGCAGAGCAGTTGCAGGAAGCATCCAAAACTAATCCTGATATCTCAAAAGCTATGGTGTCGGGAATTTACACCCTCACATTTGTTCAGGGAACCGGTAATACAAAGAGGCATGACGATTACGGGCAGAAATCGATAGATATTGCAACCGATTTAATGACCGGCGACATGGCGCTGGGAGGCAAAACCTATACGTGGTTTGCTACGGTTTACGAACTGCAAGGACAAAAGTCGACCGATGAACGTTCCATAATGAACTGGAAGTATTACTTCACCATAATTAAAGCAGCCAACGAGGTGATAGATGGTTTGGGCGGAAGCGATGCCATGCCCGAAGACCCGGTAAACCGCGCCTGGTTTGGCCAGGCAAAAACTCTCAGGGCTTATGCTTATTTCTACCTCGCCAATCTGTATCAGAATTCTTACCACGGAAATAAAAACGATCCGTGCATCCCGGTTTATGAAACCCAGCTAACCATCTCTGCACAGCCGTTGGCCACTGTTGACGAAGTTTACAGTTTGGTTATTAAAGATTTGGAAGATGCCGTTGTGGCGCTCGACGGATACACACGAACCAACAAAGTTGAAATTGATAAATACGTTGCTGAAGGTTTTCTGGCTTACGCATACCTCACAACCGGAAATTTCAGCGGCGCTGTAAATGCTGCCAATGATATTATCAACAACGGTGGATTTCAATTGATGAGTTCAGCAGAAGTAGTTGAATCGGGTTTCAGAAGTGTAACTATTCCCGGCTGGATGTGGGGAATTGATTTGACTACTGACAATACTATGGCACTGGCAAGCTTTTGGGGCCACATGGATATTTTTACTTTCAGCTATGCCGGGGTGGGCGATTACAAAGCAATCGACATCAGTTTATGGAACCGCATTCCTGAAACCGATGTCAGAAAAAACCAGTTTGCTGATGCATTTGGCAACGGAGATTTACTGCCGGTGTGGAAATTCTGGGATTCAGGAAGGACAGTTATTGGCGACCGCACCTGGACCAACGATTTGGTGTATATGCGGGTGGCCGAAATGTACCTGATAAAGGCGGAAGCACTGGCCCGCAGCGGAAACGATGCAGAGGCTGCTGCCGCCCTTTGGGATTTGGTGAAAGAACGTAATCCGGAGGCCGAAGAGCGAATTCTTGCATTAAGGGGACAGGACTTGCTGGATGAGATTTATTTCCAGGTTCGCATTGAATTGTGGGGAGAAGGAAAAACTTACCTCGCCATGAAACGATTCGAAGCTACCCATGTTCGTGGTCCAAATCACATGGATTTGGCCGGAGAAGCTATCTCATACACCGATTCGCGCATGCGTTTCGAAGTGCCGGAGGATGAAATTACCAACAATCCGTTTATTTCCATCGGCGATATTTCAGCCATTCTGGATAAAAACAAGGAGCCGGAAATTAATTTCAAAAAGAAATAATAACACAGATTATTTTTGCGGAGGATTAAAAAAAAGGCTGCCCGATTTTTATCAGACAGCCTTTTTAAATTTCCTGAAATGATTTTCTAATCGTACAAATGCTCTTCGCCGGCAGGTCCGCAATCGCAATCTTCATGCAATCCTTTTTCATACTGCTGAAGTGCTCTCAGACTCATTCCCATGCTCGAGAAACCACCGTCGTTGAAAAGATTTTGCATGGTTACCCTTCTCGTTAAATCAGAGAAAAGTGTAATGCAATAATCGGCACAATCGTCGGCGGTGGCATTTCCAAGTGGCGACATGCGCTCGGCAAAATCGAGCAAACGGTCGAAGCCTTTTACGCCACTTCCGGCGGTTGTTTTTGTGGGCGACTGCGAAATAGTGTTGATGCGCACATTGCGCTCGCGGCCGTAAATGTAGCCAAAACTCCGGCCTATCGATTCGAGCAGTGCTTTGGCATCGGCCATGTCGTTGTATCCAAAAAATGTTCGCTGGGCCGCAACATACGAAAGTGCAACCACCGAGCCCCATTCATTAATTGCATCCAGTTTGCGTGCGGTTTGCAGCATTTTGTGAAACGACACCGCAGAAACATCCAGTGTTTTTCCAAGGTAGTTATAGTCTAAATCGCTGTAATGCCTTTCTTTTCTGACATTTGGAGACATTCCGATAGAGTGGAGCACAAAGTCGATTTTGCCCCCCAGAATATCCATCGATTTACTGAAAAGGTTATTCAAATCATCGACATTGGTAGCGTCAGCGCCAATTACTTCGGTGTTCAGCTTCTCTGCCAGTTTTTTTGTTTCCCCCATTCGCAGGGCAACCGGTGTGTTGGTTAAAATTACGGTAGCTCCTTCTTCATGGGCTTTTTCTGCCACTTTCCATGCAATGGAATCGGGATTCAGGGCACCAAAAACAATCCCTTTTTTTCCCTTGAGTAAATTATGACTCATAGTATTTTTTTATGAAATTCGATGCAAAGTTAATTGTGTTTCAATAAATCTAAAATGAATGAACTGATTTCATCCGTTTAACATTCTATTTTAACTCTAATAGTAGAATATTGTTCATTTCAGGTCGAAAGTTAAACAGAATATTTTGTTATTTTTGCACCGGCAGATTGCTTTATCGTCCTGACATTTATCGTCGGGAAGGAAAGTCCGGGCAACGCAGGGCACCGCGCTCCTTAACAGGGAGATCTCCGAAAGGGGATAGAAGTGTAACAGAAAATAACCGTCTTGTTGGAGTTTTGGTTTGAAAGCGGACAAGTCCGCCTTCGCCGGGGCTTCGGCGGACAAGGGTGAAAAGGTGGGGTAAAAGCCCACCGGTGGCCATGGCGACATGGCCAGCCGTACACCTCGCGGGTTGCAAAGCCAAATATATCCTGATTGTGAGGCTGTTGCTGATTAACGAAATTGCCCGTTTCGTTTCCGGTTGCACACCGGAAGTCAGGAGGGGTAGGCTGCAAGGATCCCGTCAGTAATGGCGGGACAAGATAAATGATAAAGGCCCATGACGTTCATCGATGATGAAATCAGGGTACAGAACCCGGCTTACAGGTCTGCCTTTTAAAATTTAACCTGGATTGGGATCTTTCCCGGTTCGGGTTTTGTTTTTTTGTGAATTCCCGCAAAATTTTCTTATGTGATTGAAAACCACGGCCCAGTTTAACTTTTTGTGGAGCGAACTGTTTTTGATTCTAAATTCATTATGCTGCTTTTGCCTTATCAGGCGGATTTTACTTTTTGGCCCCGAAGTTATTGATGTAATGCAGTATCGGGATTTCACTTCGTTCAACTTGACCCAAAAAGTAAACCCACGTAGTGATGCCTATGGCAAAAAAAGTCA
>DATFJO010000601.1:0-3569 GCA_035269145.1 Tangfeifania sp.
TATTTTATCCTGGAAAACTGGTTGCCCGGCAAACTGTTTCTGCATTTTCACGGGGCTTATCATTCGCAAAACTTTGAAAGTATTTACTGGTACCTGAAACAGGAAAATCCGGATTTAAACATCGTCACAATTCACACAGCTCAGCAGGAAGATATTTCAAGACTGCAGGAAGAAAATCAAGAAAAGGCCGATTTTATCATTTGTGTTGATGAGGATATGACAAAGACGCACTAAATTTGAAATTACATACATTTTATGTAATTTTGGAATTGAATTCCAAAATTACATAAAATGATTGATCGGAAAATTGCAGAAAAAATCTTAGAGATCAAAATTAAAATTCCTGTAATCTGTATTACTGGGCCACGGCAGTCTGGAAAAACAACACTGGTAAAATATTTATTTCCTGACTATGCTTATTTCAATCTCGAATTTCCCGAGCACCGGGAATATGCACAAACCGATGCAGTGGGTCTACTTCAGCAAATGGAAACCGGGATTGTAATTGATGAAATTCAACGGGTTCCCGGGTTATTATCTTCTGTTCAATATTTTGTTGACGAAAAAAAATTGAATGGGAAAATTATTATTACCGGTTCGCAGAACATTTTATTGATGCAATCGGTAAGTCAAACTCTGGCCGGTCGGGTGGCGCTTTTCAATCTTTTACCCTTTTCTATTTCTGAGTTGGAAGGAACTGTTTTTGAGCAAAACGATTATGAAGATTATATTACTAAAAGCTTGTTTCCAAGAATTTATGATCAGGATTTAGAGGTTGATAACTGGCTGCAGGATTATATCAATACTTATATTGAGAGAGATGTAAGGCAGATTACAGCTGTAAAAGACCTGTCACTTTTTTCCAGTTTTCTTCGTCTGTGTGCCGGCCATACCGGCCAGATAGTCAACTATTCAACATTTTCGAACAATCTGGGTGTCGACGTAAAAACGGTAAAAGCCTGGTTGTCGATATTGGAGACCAGTTATGTTATTTTTCTTCAGCAGCCCTATTACAAGAATTTTAATAAGCGGGTTATAAAATCACCCCGTCTGTTCTTTTACGACGCTGGTCTGGCAAGTAACCTGCTGGGGATTAAAAATAAAACAGATTTGTTTTCACACTTTCTCCGGGGAGGACTTTTTGAATCTTTTGTGATTTCTGAACTTCAGAAATTCATTTTTAATCATAAAATGAATGGGAAAATTTATTTTTTCAGGGATTCCAATGGAAATGAACTGGATGCACTTGTTGAATTGCCGGAAGGTATAAAAGCAATTGAAATTAAATCAGGAAAAACCATCACATCCGATTTTTTTAAAAGTTTTGCGTATTTCGACAAAATTTTTTCAGGGTTGCCTGTTAAAAAATATCTCGTATATGGGGGAGGAGTTTCTCAGCAAAGGTCTGTATCGAAAGTGGTTGGGTGGAAAAGAATAACCGAAATATTTGATTAAGTTTTAGTTCGAAAAGATTTTTAATTTCTAAGTTTATTCACCTGTAAAATCCTTTCTCATCAATGTATTCCCAAACTTTTGGAGGCAAAAAATACCTGACATCTTTTCCTTCTTTTACCGCATTCCGGATAAACGAAGAAGAAATTTCCATCAGCGGAACGTTTTCGGCTAAGGTGATGTTTTTGTGCGTTTTCATTTTCGATGCTTCAAATCCGGGTCTCGGATAAACAATCACACCGTAATTTTCTACAATGGTTTCGTAGTTTTTCCATTTGTGAAAGTTTTCGAGGTTATCGGAGCCCATCAGTATTTTAAAATGCCGGTTTGGATTCCGGTCTTTTAAATAAGCCAGTGTGTCGACCGTATAACTTGGCTTGGGTAGAAAAAATTCAATGTCGGAAACTTTCAGCCGCATATCATCTCCAACCGCGCGATGGGCCAGTTCCAGCCGGTCGTAATCGTTTAGCAGGTTGGCCTTTTTCTTGTGCGGGTTGTGCGGAGAAACCACAAACCACAACTGGTCGATTTCGGTAAATTCAACCAGGTAGTTGGCAATGGCGAGATGGCCGATATGAATCGGGTTAAATGATCCGAAATACAAACCGGTGATTTTGGTTGTAGTTGATTTGGCAGATGATAATTTCATAGTTTAAAATCTTTTCTATCCGTTCAGAAGCCATTTCCAGGCCGGAACTACTTTTATATTTTTGTTTGATACCAATTCCGCATTCTCTGTCTCTGCTGTAATTAAAGTTCCGTGTGGGAGATCATATTCTTTCATGGCTTCTTCCAGTCCTTTGATTTCACGCTGAATGTTTAATTTATTGATGTGCCATACTACCTGAATTGCTTCATCAATTTGAAGTCCCTTTTTTGTCAAAAAATCACATTCGTTTTTTCCTGAAAAATAAAATACTTCTTTGCCGCGTCGACGAAGTTCAATAAAAATTAAGTTTTCAAGTATTCTGCCCTTATTTTCTGAAAAGCGAAACCCTAACCGATTTGAAATGGCAGTGTCAATCGTGTAAACTTTTTTGGGATTCATAATTTGTTTTTTGACAGAATAATCGAATTTTCTCAGGTAAAAAAACAGGTAAGATTGTTCGTAATAAGAAAGATAATTTTTAATAGAACTGGAACTTTTAACACCAGAAATTTTCTGTAAAGTTGCATACGAGAAGATCTTTCCGATATTGCTGGCAAAATACAATCCAATTTGTTTTATCTCATCAACCTGGCTCAATTTAAACCGGGAGACAATGTCTCTGTATAAAATATCCTGAAAATATCCGTTTATTATTTCCAGATCATTTTCTTTGACAACTAAAGGAAACCCTCCGAATTCAAGATATTTATGGAAACTTTTTGATAGCAGCGCTTTATTTTTTGAGGTAATTTTTTTTACATTGTAGCTTTCACCTGTAAAAAGTAAATATTCAGGAAAAGAAAAGGGGAAGAGCTCAATAACTCTGTTTCTTCCGGTAAGCGCGGTCGATATCTCGGAACTTAACAGATTGGCATTTGAACCTGAAATAAAAATTTTGAGTCCTTTTTCATAAATTCGATTAACAAATTTTTCCCATCCATCCACATTTTGTATTTCATCAAGGAATAAAACCGGCTCCACTCCATAAAGTTCGAGATGCAGGTTGTAGATTTGTTCCAGAATTTCGATGTCAGGGATAATTCGTTCATCGTCGAAATTAAAGTAACAATAATCAGCTTCCTTCAATTTCATATTCTCTTTTATCAGGTAGAGCAATGATGACTTTCCACATCTTCTGACACCCGATATAATTACCACCAAACTTGTATTAATAAATTTGTCTAATTCAATCTGCCTTTGAATCAAATTCCTTTTTTGATTGAATATTTCCTTTTGGTCGAGTAATATTTCCTGTAAGCGATCTTTATTCACTGTATCAAAATTGTTCGTTTATAAAGAACAAATATAATGATAATTGTTCGTTTGAAACGAACAATTTTGCTTGAAATCTTTCTTTTGCAACGAACAATTTACAGTTTAATTTATTCTTGCTCATCTTCCGACAGAAAATCAGCCACTTTACTTTCAACGATTTTTAAAGCGCTGTCGAGGTTATCGTTTATGATAA
>DATFJO010000602.1:0-2887 GCA_035269145.1 Tangfeifania sp.
AGTATCGATGTTGTAACCAGACTCTTTGTCCAATAAATAATCCAGTGTCCGGCCGGCCAGCCAGGCTTGTATTCCCAATGAAGATGCCCAGTCTGCATTGGGATATTCATCCTGAAAAACTTTCCATATATTCTGGTAATCAGGATAATCTTTTTCGTCATGATGTGCATCCAATCCGGGATACAAACAAGCCACATATCCTCTTTTTACAGCTTCCTCAGCCCATTGTATCTTGTAATACCTCGGTTGTGTTAAAAACAGGGGACGGGCATTTTTGCTAATTCCTTTTGGCTCCCACACCTCTATTTCAAACGATTTTTTGTTGGGTGTATCAAAGGTCAATACAATTCGCTTTCGGCTTGTACCATCGGCTTTTTTTTCGGCGTTAACCACTTCGGCCGACAATAAATCAGGTACTTCTTCGGGATAATGACCAATAAAATAATCGCACCAAAGATTTTTTATTTCTTTTTTGCGTTTTTCCCAGTCAGCCATTGTTTCCACCTTTGTTCCATCTAAAAAGGTCATAGCATCGGGCAGGTCAGTATTTTTATAGGTTTGGGCATTTAGGGTTAATGCCGAAAAAAAGAGTATTGATAAAAGAAATTTAAACTTTAGTTTGATCATGACTTATTCTTGTTTAAATGTTGGCTCCAATATTATGGAGATAAAACGCCACGCGATGCAATCGCGCGGTAGCCGGGTTCGGAATTTGTGTTTCTGTTATTGTTTCCTGCACAAGACAATTGAATTACAGAGGCAATCAATACAGCAATTCCTGCTGACCAGAAAAAATTTCGCCGTTTCATTTTTAATTTCATATGCTTTATATTTTATTGAATTAGAGAAGATAAATAAACAATCAGGTCTTTCCCCCGGGATTGGAGAACGATTTTTAGTGTGGTCATCCCCAATTTTTTTCCTTTATGTCACGAAAACAAACCCTTTTTTTTCCTTGAAAAATTATTTTCTTTCCACCTCTAAAAGACGCTTCTCAAAAATCCTTCGCTCCCTTTCGGCCAGATTTAAGGTGAATCTCATATTATACAACTTTTTTGTTGATGAATAGCTAAAATCAAAATTTTTCAATGGCATCTCTGCCTGCATTTCTGTTAATAAATCTTGCAAACGACCGGCTAATGCCTCTCTTTTCTTCGGATGTGATTCAGCAAGGTTCTTTTGTTCTTCAGGGTCTTCAACAAGATTGTAGAGCAAATAAGACCCTTTTTCATCGTTATAAAACCGGATAAGTTTCCAGTCATCTTCAATAATAGAAGAGAACGGCCCGGTGGCATGGGTATAATGCGGGTAATGGAATACAATTGGCCGGTCAGGCAATGATTCGTTTTTGGTTACCAGGGGAATCAAATTGATTCCATCAGCATGTTGTTCAGGCCTCAAATCAAGTCCGGCCGCCGCCAATACGGTTGGATAAATATCCGTACCGACAATTCTTTCGGAAGAAACACCCGGTTTTATTTTTTTCGGCCATTTAATTATAAATGGTACTTTCATGCCAGCCTCAAAAGGAAAACTTTTTCCTCCCATTAGCGGATAGTTAGAGGTAATGTTGGGGGTCAATCCGCCGTTATCCGATGTAAAAATCACCATGGTATTTTCTTCTTGTCCCAAATCTTTTATGGCCTGAAGCACTTGCGCAACACTTTCGTCCACGCTTTCCACCAGCGCTGCGTATTCCGGATTTATCTGGTCCGTTTTTTCACGTTTCTCATATTTGGGGACTTTTTCTTTCAGAGGTGTTATGGGGGTGTGAACTATATAATGTGACAATACGGCAAAATAGGGTCCCTTACGGTTCGTTTTCATAAAATTAATACATTCCCGGATTAGCGTCTCCGGGATAAATTCCGTGGAATCCGGGTCGGGTAAATTTGCAAAGTTCCCGTCAGGCCAGCGATCGCCCAAATGTCCGTATTTCAAACCATGAACCCGTCTGTAGCCTTTGGCTAGATGAAATCCCCGTTCATCGGGATAATAACCGGGGCATTCGCCAATATGCCATTTTCCAAAAAAACCGGTTTTATATCCACCTTCAGCCAGTGCCTGCGCCAATATTACTTCTGAACTGGTTAATACATGACGGTGCGGCGCTTCAAAATACTGGTCGTTTCCACCACGGTATTTACTTTGGTTGAAAAGTCGGTCATCAGGGCCTGCCGGTCCATTAAAAACAGTTGTCAGCTTTGTACGTGCCGGGAATTTACCGGAGAAAATACCCCCGCGTGAGGGAGTGCAAACCGGCGCCGGGGAATAGGCATTGGAAAAATGCATTCCCTCGGATGCCAACTGATCTATATAGGGCGTATCGTAAAAAACGCTTCCGGCATATCCGACATCTTTCCAGCCCATATCATCGATGAGAATTAAAACAATATTGGGTGGTTGAATGGTCTCCTTTTCCTGAGTACAACTCAAAAAAAGTAAACTGAAGGCCAGGAAAACGAAAAATTGTTTCATTTTATATAGTGTTTTCACTTTGGTTAAAGAAAGGGCAGAAACCGAAATCCCTGCCCCATCTGAACTTAACTAAATTTTTCTATGCGAATGATAAATTTTCTAATTGTATCCCGCATTTTGTTCTATAACAGCTTCCGTGTTTTTTTCAATTTCGCTATCAGGTATAGGCCATAGTTTGTTATAATCATTTATAGGGTAGGATTCATGTTGACCATTGTGGTATGGGTGGTGCTTTCGCACTCTTTCAACAAGCTTGCCTGTTCTCATTAGTGTAAACAACCTGAATTCTTCAGTAAAAAGCTCTCTCGCTCTTTCATCCAATAAAAAATCTAAATCCACATCGCCGGCAGCCACCGGATCGGCATTTACCCGTGCTCTTACAATGTTAATATCTTTTGCAGCATTTGCC
>DATFJO010000603.1:0-7856 GCA_035269145.1 Tangfeifania sp.
AACCCCGTAAACGATGTTTTGAGCATTTCGTTTTTTGAGCAATTCAGTTTAAAGGTTTTCAATTCAGTGGGTCAAATCATTTATACCGAAAACAATATTTTTGAGGGTGCTGATATTGATACCCAGACCTGGGAAAGCGGATTATATATTATTGCAATTATGAAAAACAATAAAACCGAATTCCGAAAAATCATTAAGAAATAAAAATAAGGAATCCGGTTTTATGTAGTTGTTTAATTTAAACTGAATGCATCAATCAGCAGTTCTTTTCGCGGAGTAGTTTCAACACGAACCGAATCGGCTCGGTCGTAATTGCTCATTTCAACATCCCAAAGCTGATTTTCGCGGAAAGCGTGATACGACCATGAAAAACCATATTCTTCATACACTTCAATCTGGTCTTTTAAGTATTGGTTCCCATAATCTCCGGTCCAGCGCGGGCACGAAAATTCGCCCACATAAACAGGCACATTATACTTTTCGGAAAAATCTTTTGCCCTTTTCATGTAGCTGCGGATTTTGTCTTTATTCCAGTCTTCTCCATCAATAAAATCGGGGTATTTAATAAATTCCGATTCTTCCCAAACCCCTTGGTGGGTAAAGCTCATAGGGTCGTAAAAATGAATTTCGTAACATAAATTATCATCCACAGGTTTTTCCAGCAGCGAGAGTCCGTCAATGTAAGGTAATTCTTCTTCGGCACCTGGCGGTGTGTATCGCGGACCTGCCAAAATAATGGTATGCGCGGTATCGTGTTTCCGTATGGCTGCAATTAATTTCCGGTACAACAAATTGATGTCTCCGGGCGAACCTTCCACGAAATTTTCAGGCACTGCCGGTTCATTCAATAAATCGTATCCTGCAATTACTTCTCCACGGTCTTTGCACTGTATGGCAATGCGTTCCCAAATAGCAATGGCTTTTTCGTGCCAACTGAAATCCTGCCAGAATTCATCGTTGTTAATCATGGTCCACGGATGCCAGGTTCCGGGAAAACGATGCGGATCAATTACTGCTTTTATTTCATACTTTTCACACAAGTCAAGTATGCGGTCGAGGTTTTCAAAAGCTTCTTCGTTAAAAGCGTAAGGAGGCTCCAATTCCATAAACGTCTGAACCGCAAATGCAATGCGCACATTGTTTGCCCCCATAGGTTTCAACACTTTAAAATCTTCTTCGGAAATACCTGGGGCGATGTTTACACCGCGCTGGGTTTCCCACTTATATTGCACGGCTTGTTTTTCGGTAAACGAAAATAAAAGTACAAGCATGACAACAAAAAACAGTTGAATGATCTTAGTTTGATTTTTCATTATTCTAATACAATTATAATTTTTGTTAGTAAAATATTTCAAGATTACCACCCTTCGAGATGGTATGGTGGTCTATTTTAAAACTGTTGATTTTATATCCGTTGAAACGAATGGTTTTTATATAATCGTCTTCGGAACGTTTCTTATTGCTGATTTGCAATGTTTTGTTGTTTTTAAGATGGATGGTTATTTCGTCGAAAGTTGGTTTAAACAGTAAATAGTCGGTTTGCCCCTGCGCATCAGGATAAATACCCATCATGGCAAAAACCAGCCAGGCGGAAATGGTTCCGGCATCGTCGTTTCCGGGCAGTCCGTCGGGGCCGGTATGGAAGTGTTTTTTTATTGCTTTTGTAACTTCTTTTTGGGTTTTCCATTCTTCGCCTTCAATGTAGTTGTAAAAAAAAGGGTAGTGCATGTCGGGTTCGTTCCAGAGCACAAACATATCTTTCTCAAAGCATTCGTCCAGGCGGCTTGTTAATTGCTCTTTGCCTCCCATTATAGTTTCTAATTGTTTTGGGAAATGGCGCAAAAAAAACAAATATTGCCAGGCATTTCCTTCCACATATCCGGGATATCCAAGATGATCGTGCCCAATAACTTCACCGGCGGTAGAAACTTCATCAAAGGGTTCCATCCAGCTTCTGTCATCGTTTAGGGGTCTGAAAAACCCAGTTTCATTATGGTATAGTTGCAATACGGCCTCGCTTCTTTTTAACAGTTTCTCTGCAAAATCGGTTTTCCCCATTTCAGCCGCCATTTTCGAAACTGCAAAATCAGCCAGTGAATATTCCATAGCGGTTGAAACCGAGCCCCAAACACCAAGCCTGGCTTTCAGGTTTTCAGGAATATATCCTAATCCGGCATATTCATTGTGTCCGCGCCTGAAGTTATTTCCACCTTCATTTGGGCTTTTGCTGTTATCTTCAACGGCTTTAAATGCCATTGTCAAATCAAAATCGCGCAATCCTTTTAAGTACGAGTCGGCAATAACTATTGCGGCGGGGTCGCCAACCATTCCGCCCCACTCGATACCATTCATCGACCAAAGTGGCAAACTGCCTGATTCGGCATATTTATCAACCAGCGTTCTTACCATCTGCATTTGTTGTTTTGGATAGGCAAGTGTTAGCAACGGGTGCACTGTCCGGTAGGTATCCCACAATGAATAAAGTGAATATCTTTCTGTATTGGTTTGTAAAATTTCATAAGGCGCGCCTGCTCCTGTGGTGTCTTCGCGCTCGGAAAATGGTAAAATACGGGTTTTATTGGTAACAAACGAGCGATATTTTCCATCCACATCGCTGCTGGTAAAAGGTAAAAGCAGTGAGTGATATAAAGCAGAGTAAAAAATAGTTTTTTCATCCTCAGTTCCACCTTGTATTTCAATTCTTTCCAATTGCTTTTTCCATTCATTTTCGGCCTCCTGTTTTACACGTGCAAATTGGAAATCGGGAATTTCTGCATCCAGGTTTTTACGGGCTTGTTCAATGCTAACATACGAGATTCCTACTTTTGCCAGCAATTCTTTTGGGTCTTGCAAGTTGAACGAATAAAATGCTCCGGCCTTTAATCCTGTTGTGGTTGATTCATCGAGCAAAACGCCATCGTTAAAAACACCGTAACCTGATGCTTCCTGATTGAAACGTATCACAAAATAAACTTTATAACTTAACTGGCTGCCGCAAAAATTTCCATCCATTTCGTAACCTTCAATTTCGTTGTTGGAAACAGCTTTGACATAACCGCCGTTTTCTCCGTTTATCGGATGCGACAAGTCTAATGTAATATTTGCTATACTATCTTCGAAAGTATACTTTGAAATGCCACACCTTTGGCTTGCAGTCATTTCAGCTTTTATCCCGTAATCATCCAAATCAACTGAATAATACCCGGGCGATGACTGTTCGTTTGAATAAGAAGAGCGATTTTCAGCCGGATTAATTTTTAATTCCTCTGAATGTGGCATTAATATTACATTGCCTGCGATAGGGCAACCTACGCCACTGTAATGAACATGGCCAAATCCGTAAATATGAGGTTGGCCATATACATATATTCCTGTTTGAGTTTTATCATTACTCTCAAAATTCAAACAATTATGCGGGCTGACTGAGGCCATTCCCCAGGGGCGGACAGCACCCGGGAAAGTATTGCCTGCATTGTTGGTCCCAATAAAAGTATTTACATACTCAACCGGAGTTTTCTCTGGATTGCTTTCTTTGTTTTTACAAGAAAAAAGTGTGAAAGCTAGTATTACAACTATTGAAATACGCATAGTTCGGTTTGTTTTTACTGTTAACCGAAACTACACCTTCCCAATCAATAATTAATTTTGAATTTCAAATACATTCTGTGAATTGTGAAAATGGGAGTTATTTTTTCTTTAAAAATTGCTTTTTATACTGGTTGGGAGTCATTCCAACATATTTTTTAAAGTTGGAATAAAAAACAGACTCAGAACTAAATCCACTATCAACTGCAATGGCATAAAGCGTAAGGTCTCTGGCCTTATCCGATTCAAGGAGCCTTTTCGTTTCTTCGATTCGGGCTTTGTTTATATACTCAATGAAACTGCTTTTTATGTGATTGTTCATCAGTTTAGAAAGATAATAGGACTGCAATCCCAATTTTTCTGCCAGCATTTTTTCATTCAGTTGTGAATCAAGAAATATTTTTTCTTCTTCCATTAATTTTTCAAGCCGGGCAATGTGTTTTGCTGCATCATTTTTATCAATCTCAAAACTTTTCGATTTTAAACGTTTCGAAATTTTTACTCCCAAACTTGTAATAACATCTGTGTTGACAATAATAAATAAACCAGTAGTGAATATAATAATGGCATTAAGCACAATAAATACAAGTGTTTTAAAATTCTGGGCATTTTGTATTATTTGTTCATTCGATTGTTGAAGGCCGAAATGGAAAAACCACATTACAAAATTGATGAAAAACTGGATGATGAAAAAAATCAACAAGAAACGCATCCATTGCTTAACCATTTTAAATTTTTTCGGATAAAGGTCCCCACATTTTTTAAAATTCTTTAAAAACAGCAATATGTAAACGAGATTGGAAATCAAAATAAGCGTTAAAACAACGATGTGAGCTTTGGTATTTATATAATCCAGGTAGTCGAAATCAGATTCCGGAATAATCTCAAAAACTAAAAAATAAACAGTGAGTAAAAAAGGAGGAATAATATGAAGCAGGTTTGAATTTTTCCATTCTTTATAAACAACTTGCCGTGAGTACATATAAAATACCGGTCCGATGCACATGTTAATTATGTCAGGAAAAAAAAGAGTTGCAGGATAATCGAACAGCCAGTAATGATATAATAGCAGGAACTGAAACAATATTAAAATTGAGACCAAAAAAAAGAATGTTGCAAGAATTCTATTTGGAATATTGTTTCGGTAAACCAGAATTGTGCCCCCAAAAAGAAAGCTTTGTATAAATGCCCAATAAAAAAGTGCCTGTTCCATTTATCTACACTATCATTGCAAATTCATCTGAATTCAAAAATAGCAATTACTTTTAAAGTTGGAGGAATATTTTAATGAAGTTTAAATATGAGCTTTTAGAATAAGAATGGAATTAGCTTGGTTTCCCATAAACTTTGGTGATAATGGTTCTCTTTAAATTCTTTAAATCCAGCCTGAAAATTGATTTTATCCAATGGGCAGTCCAGCCTGAAGATGATGGTGTTTTCACCTTCATTTAAATTTATTAGCTCCCCGTTTTCCATTGGCCACGAACGTTTAATATCATCTGTTCTGCAAATTTTTTCTCCGTTTACCCAAAGCGAAATATATGCCTCGGCAGCAAAACAAATCCATTTTTGCTGTGCTTTTTTCGACTTTATTTTCGAAGCAAGGAAAATGGTTCTTTCGCCCCGGCCGGCAAAATAGTTCTCCAATTCAAACTCAATGGACGACGGGTATATTTTATCGACCAAAAATGGTTGCCGGCTTCCATTGTTTTCACTTAAAATAGCATGTATTTCTTCAGTTGAAATCAATTCTTTTTCAGTCAACAGTAAGTCATGGTTCATGTATCCAATTGAAGGCATCGAGCTTAATCCATGGTCGGGATAAGTTGGATGCATGGGAATCAGTTCTTTGTTATCCTCAATAAACGGACCCAGCATCAGCCATTCTCCATAGTTTGGTATTCCAAAGTTATAACTGGTTGAAGCTCCGGTTTCATCTGCAATCAATATTTCATAGGGGAAATTTGGCGCTGTGGATTTGTGCGAATTTAATGCCACATCAAAACTTACCGTTTTATTTTTTTTCGATTGAATTTCAACTGTTTTTTCTCCATTGAAAGTAAGTACTTCCGAAATGCCCTTTAATGTCAGTACTTTATTTGTGTGTGTGTTGTTGCTGATTGTATAAGTAAGCAGATATTTCCCGTTAGTTTTAATCATATCCAACTGAACAATACTTAAAGGCTTTTCAATAAAATCATTTTTTGCAAACGAAGGTATATCTGTTATCTCGCAGTTGTTTAATAAGTTGGAAAATGAAACGCCAGCCTCAGCAGTTTGGGCTGCAAGTTCTGAAATGGTTGAAGCCGATTCAATGTCAATGATTCCGGGGCTGATTAAAAGTTCGTTTCCAACAAATTTCTTCCATTGAGCATCCAAATTTTCGTAGCCAATTATTGTTCCGATCAAGGCTCCAACTGTTGCCGAAATACAATCGCTGTCGTGGCCCATATTTATGGCATGCATTATCGATTCGGGTTCTATCGGATTATTCAGTAAAGTATGAATTGCAAATGCCACATTTTGTAAGGCCGAAGTAAAATCGGCATCGCCAAAATAAGATTTGATTTTGTGCTTTGCAATTTCGGGAGAACTGGTCTGGTTGAATTCAGTAACTTTATTGTAAAGATTTGAAATCTCGCTGTTTGAAGGAAAAATTGAAATGGCTTTGTTAAGTATTTTATGAATATCCGGTTCGAAAAAAGCTTCGGCTTCGCATGCCGATAAAAACATTTCTGCTTCTGTAGAGAATCCAAAGTGGTCAATACTTGAGTCCATTTTTGCATAATGAGCAGCTTTTTCAGGATCTCCGGCGCACAACATTCCCCAAATTTCGCTTCGGATTGGCGACCCCATACTTTGGTGGTAGTAGTTGTTGTTGTGTTTACCCGAAAGTGGTGGCATAATACCCATCGACATGTTTCTGAAAGCAATTCCATATTCATTCCACGGAAATTCAACATGGTGGAGCCAATGTTGTCCCAAATCGTTTTCATCAATCCAGGGCCCTTTTCTCTTTACCAAATCGAGCCATAAAACCTGCAAATCCAAATCGTCGTTGGGGTAATTGGTTTTAAAAAGTTCTTCCGAAAACACTATGGAATTAAAACATTTGTAACCTTCTATTGGGGCTCCCAAAATTCCTCCGGCACATTTGCCAACCCAGCCTCCCCAAATTTTATCTAAATATTGTTTGTATGTTATTTTTCTCATTTCAGGTTTTTTTAAAAGTTAAAAAATATTATGCCTTTTCTTTACTTCTTAGCTTAAGCTTCTTGCCTTGTCTTTTTCTTTGTCTTGTTCATCCAGAACGGAGCCGATAAGAGGTACAGTGTGGTTCCCAGAAAAGTGATGGGTTTATGTTGTTCAAATTCTAAGATTCCGTAAAAATGCAGAAATGCGGGCAAAATTGTTAATAACAGACCGGTGAATGATAATATTTTTATTGAAAGCTTCATTGATATGCAGTTTTTAGTTGTTTGTTCTGAAAGAAATAGTTTAGTGTAATATAAATAGCCACCGAAGCAAACCAGCCGGGAATGGCAAGGAAGAACTCGAGCCCGTCAATTTGAAAATAAACATCGAGGGCTTTGGCAATGGCAAACGAAAGTAACCAGGTAAGTCCTACAATCCAGCTAAACGAGGTTCCTGAAAATTCAGCATAATTTTGTTTTAATCCCAGTTTCGGAATAAAATATACATCGGCAAAAACCACGGCGCCAACCGGTACAGCGAGCAACGCATAAAAGGCTATAAATTCCATTAGCCTGGTAACCACACCGGGGAAGCAAGCCAGCAGGCTTACAACAATTCCAATTATTAATGTTATTTTCCAGCGTTTCAGGTTGGGTAAAACGCCTTGGATTGCCAGTCCTGCGCGATACATGGTTGGGTTCGCTGTTGTCCAGCCCGCAACAACAACACAAAGTGCACCTGCCAACCCCATACTTCCGTAAGCGATTGGCCCGGGTGTGGTAACGCCCAATGCTGCCGCACACAAAATACCCGAGGCCAGCCATGCCATTCCATGACCGATAAACATTCCTGCTGCTGAAGCCAATCCATAAATGGGTTTTTTTGCATATCGGTAAATAGACGTGTCGGATAAACCCAGGTGCATTCCACCGTTACACAACCAGGCAAAGGCAACTACATGCCACATGGTAAATTTTATTTGCCCTGCCATGGGTACTCCTGTCCAGATTTTTTCTTGAGCTACCGGCCAAAAATCTGAGAATTTGGTTACACCCAGACCAGGCAAAACGGCAATG
>DATFJO010000604.1:0-2215 GCA_035269145.1 Tangfeifania sp.
TAGTCCATAACAAACAGGTTAAAGTTCAACGAAAGGTAATAAAAAAAGAGTTTACCTTTTGATGCCCGGAAGTTTTAACAACAAACGGAGCAGGTAAACTCTTTTTTCGGACTGCCGAAGATAATTTCTACAGTTCCCTGATTTTTATGTTTTTGAACCAAACCGTGTAACCGTGGTCCTGTAAACCGATGTAGCCTTCTTTTGCAATTCCTTCCTGAAATCCTTCAAAATTTTTGAATTTGCTATTTTCAACCAAATTATCCCATTCATCGGTCCAGTGGGTGTATTCCACTACCTCGGTTCCGTTCATCGAAACTGTTGCTTTGCCGTCGTTAACTTTAATAACGCAGGTATTCCATTCGCCGGCCGGATTTACAGTTTCCGGATCGGCAGCAATCATATCGTACAATGAACCTGCAAGGTGGCTGTCGATTTTGTTGTCGGTAGCATTTTCATTGTCGAGTACCTGGATTTCCGGAGCTGCATAATAAACCGGTTTGCCGGGCACTTCTTTCACATAATAAAAAATACCTGAGTTGGCCATATCGCCGGCTTTCCAGTCGATTGACAATTCGAAATCATCAAATTTCTGTTCAGCAAAAATTATGTCGCCGCCGGCACCTTGTCCCTGGCTTTTTCCTTCGCCCAGAAATACTTTCATCGCTCCGTCTTCAATTTCCCAGTTGGCGGGCATTGCAGTTCCGTTATACTGGCGCCATCCGTCAAAATTTTTGCCGTTAAACATTAGTTCCCAGCCGTTTTTTTTCTCTTCCCTTGAAAGTTTGTTGGCTTTTTGTGCAAACAATGGAAATGCAATTAACATTAAACTGCTGATTAACACTGCTGAAATAATTTTTCTTTTCATCATTTTTTTAATTTTTTTTGCTCTTGCAAGCTTCTGTTAATAATTAGATTCAATTGATAATAGGTATTTAAGTTTCAAATATATATTATTTTCCTTTTCTCCATCTTCGCGAAGCAGGTTTTATGGGATACACCATGTGACTTACTGTTTTTACATCTTCAATAGAATAAAATGCCTGTGGATTGGTTGTTTTTATTATTTTCTCCACTTTCCCTATTTCGTGGCGTTTAATAATGCTGTAAATAATGCTCACAAAATCATTGCTTCCCTGGGCGGCATGGTAAGTTATTCCATATCCGGCTTCTTTAAGGTTTTCAATCAGCTTATCCGCATTTTTGCGGGTAATAATCTGAATTTTTACAATTCCCACTGCGAGCTTTTCTTCAATAATTAACCCGATGTAGTTTCCGGCTGCAAATCCGCCGGCATAGGCAAAATAACAAAGCCAGTTGTCGAGGTTCTGGAAGATTTTGGTCATGGCCAGCAGCCAGATAAAAATCTCGACAAACCCTAAAAACGGCGCCCATTTTTTGGCCCCTTTCGAAATCATTACAATGCGGATGGTTCCGATGGTAACATCTATAATCCTTGCCATGAAAATGAGCAACGGCAGTACCACGTATGTAAATAATGAACTGTCGTAAAAAGTTTCAAGAATAACCATGACTCGTCAATTTATGGTAAAAATCAAAACTCGGAAGTAAAATGGAATTTAATATCTTTGAATTCGTCCTGCGCCATTTGCAGAATGAATGAAGAATCAGCCATAAACACATCGCGGCCCAGTTTGTCTTTTGCCATTTTCTGGTGTTTGCGTTTTTTGAATTCAGTAAGCATTTCCTGGTTGTCCGATTCAATCCAGCAGGCCTTGTACATTTGCAGCGGCTCGAACCGGCACTTTGCATTGTATTCGTGCTCCAGCCTGAACTGAATGACCTCGAATTGCAGTTGCCCCACAGTGCCGATTATCTTTCTCCCGTTAAACTGGTTGGTAAACAACTGCGCCACCCCTTCATCCGTCAGGTGGTCGATTCCTTTGTTCAGTTGTTTCGATTTCATGGGATCGGCATTCTCGATGTAGCGGAACATTTCAGGCGAAAAACTTGGCAAGCCTTTAAAATGAATGTTTTCGCCGTCGGTTACTGTGTCTCCGATGATAAAACTGCCATTGTCGGGAAACCCGATAATGTCGCCTGGGTAGGCTTTTTCAACAATCTCTTTTTGTTCGGCCATAAAAGCGGTTGGGCTCGAAATGCGTATATTCTTCCCAAGCCGGGTGTGTGTGTACACTTTATTGCGTTCAAACTCGCCCGAGCATACTTTGGCAAAAGCAATTCGGCTGCGGTGATT
>DATFJO010000605.1:0-3583 GCA_035269145.1 Tangfeifania sp.
ATAGAGTTCCTGGTAATATTTGAAGCAATATCTTTTCGCGTCTGTTTTATTTCTTCCAAATATGATTTGTCATAAATGATATTGGCCTGTTTTTTTTCGCAACCCCATAAAAACAGCACCAAAGCGCTAAAGATTAGACCAAAAAAGATTTGTTTCATTTACCAATACTTTAAATTGTTTCTTGATTAAAGGATTTAAAATTAATTTTTTCAGGAGAATTCCATTCAAAACTGAGAATTTGTATTTTAATAAATTGAAAGGGTGCCCGCAACCGGGCACCCTTGCTAACTAAACTAACTAAGCTTGCCTGCTAAGTTAACTTATGAAATAACTTTTATTCCGGTGGTTCCACAGCATATTGCGGATCTGTATTTGGAACACCTGCAGGCTGAACGACGTGAGTTAACGGTTCTATGTTATTTTGAAAACCCTCGTAGCCAGTAGTTTGGTTTAAAACTGCCTCTACGTTTCCAATAATGAATGGCTCATAAACCGGCCACCAAACGTGTTTCGGATCCATGGTATATCTCACACCATAAGAGAACCATGGAACTTCTTCGCGGAAGTAATTGTTTTTATCCATTTGCCTGTCGTAATAGAAACTGCTTTGCGACAATGACACTTCATAGTCATTACCCAGCGAATAAGTATTTCCCTTGTACGATTTTCCTGTTTTTGCATAGATAATTGACCAGCGAACCATTTCATCGTGGCGGAATTCTTCGCCGTACAATTCACGGGCACGTTCATCCCACACCATTTCCATACCCATTGCACTGGCATCTCCAGCGGTAAACGTAACTTTTGCATTTGCACGGTCACGAATGGTATTGATATCTTCTAACATGCCTCCCCATTTTTCTTGCCAGCCCCTGGCTTCAGCACGAAGCAAATAAGCTTCTGCTTTTCTGTAAATATACCGGGGAACTCTACCACCATGCTGCCTTCTTACATTACTTTGATAGTTTTGTGCCCAGAATTTGTACAATGGGTAATTGTACCAGCAACGAATGGTATCTTCGTTCAGCAATTCTCCTGTTTCAGGATGGAATAGCACTGGATTTTCGTGGAACCATTCAGGATCGTCCTGTTCTAATGGTTGATAGTCATACACCAAATCTTCCTCCATCCAGAAGAAATTACCTGGTTTATGGCGGTAATCCTGACGATCTTCTTCACCATTGTACCGCCAGATTTCGTATTCCCCATAGTTGGTTGGTCCGGCAAAACCCTGTCCACGTCCAAATTTCAACATCATGTGTCCTTTGTATCCCTGGTCGGCCTGAAAACCAATAAACCCATTGGGCGTAAAAGCCCGGCCTGTTTTTGTGCCAAAGTTAGGTCCCCAGGTACGAGCTGTTGCCGATTCTCTCATGTTGCCATCGATAAAAGGTGCATTTACCATCAGCCATATACCCTCGGGATTGGTCAACTTTTGAGTACCATGCTCATCTAAAAGAGGTTGTGGTTCGCCATCGTAATTGGTGTGCAGTACATTTATGGCATCGGCAGCTACAATAGTGCTTCTTCCCGGAAGATATAATTCATCTGCTTTACCACTGCCTTCCCAGCCTTGTTCGTGGTAAGGATTAATCATATTACCAACCATAACCGAATCTCTGTCCAGCATTGCATCGGTAAACAGTTGCGATTCAGAGCTGTTGATTACAGCGTCCATTTGAGCTTCAGCTTTGGCAAAATCTGTGTTCAGCATATAATACTTGGCAAGCAACATTCTTACAGCAGCGTTTGGTGCCTGTCCTTTTGGCAGCGCACTTATTGGTTTTACCCATTGTACAGCAAATTCCAGGTCGGTAATCATCTGATCCCAAATACCCTGCATGTGGAATACTTTAAAATCCTGACGTGCTTCAGAAACCACATTCATTGGGAATGCTACGTTTCCAAATTGCATGGTCAACTGCATGTAGAAATATGACCGCAGGAAATAGGCACTCCCTAACAGGTGATTCCTTTCCGGATCAGATGCTCCACCTGTCCATTCAGGAATATCGATGTTATCGATAACCGTATTTGCGTTTTTGATTGCACTGTATGCATTTTCGTAGTTTTCAACACTTCTTCCTGCTGGTCCCTGGTTGTCGTTATACGGAGTAAAATAGGTTCTCAAATCAGCATAAGAGTTTTGAGCATCGGTTTTACTAACACTTGTCACTTCACTCATATTGTGATTGAACTGCAATTCCCGTCCATCACCTGATACCTGGTCGAAAGCATAATACATAGCTGCATCAATAGCTCCCTGCAGACCGGCTGCATCTTTGAATGTATTTTGCGGACTAAGGAATGACAATGGTTCTTCTACCAGAAAGTCGTCGTTACAAGACATGGTAAAGGCGAGCAGCAGTATTAAAACTAACCCTGTTATATTCTTTATTTTTTTCATTTCTAAAATTCTTTTCAGTTTATTATTAACTTAAGCTGTTTTCTCTCAATTCAATTAGAAAGAAAAATCAACACTAAAGGACCATATCCTGGGCATTTCCAGGCGTGATTCAGGATCGCCATCGTACCATTCTGTAAGTACAAATACATTCTCGGCGTTAAATGAAACACGCGCACGGGATACTTTAATCGTTTCCAATACATCAGGCGGAATATTATACCCAATGGACAGGTTTTGTAAGCGCAGGTAGTCTCTTGGCACATAAATGCGCATATCGCTGTTCAGTCGGATGGAGTTTATCCTGGCAAAATCTTTTGTTTGATTTTGTGGTGTCCAGTATCCTATTTCGCTGTACCAGTTGTGGTTTTTAATCAAAGTCTGATCTACGTTAAACGGATATTCACTACCGCCTTTGTATCCTAACTTGGATAAAAATACAACACCCATATCAAAGTTTTTCCATGTAAAATCGTTGCGCAAGGTAATGTACCACGGGTTTTTAGATACCCCCTGGAAGACTTTATCTTCGGTAGTCAATGCTCCATCGTCATTTTGGTCAATCACACGGAAATCACCTGGGGCAAGTCCCCACTCAGCAGCCTCGGTGGCTTCATCGGTACCATAAACATCACCCATTTCAAAGTTCCAGATAACGTCTTTATTCTCGCCGATAAACCAGCCATTGTCAAAATCATCCGGTTCTTTCATCGTAACGTTTCCATTTTCATCTACAACCTCAATCAATTCACCTGTCAGCGATACAATTTCGTTTTTATTGTATGACATATTTAAACTGGTTGTCCACCTGAAATCGCTGCTTTCAGCATTAATTGTACTTAACGAAAAATCGAATCCCATATTTTTCAGGCTACCCACGTTGGTAGTTATTTCGTCGAAACCTGTTAAAACAGGTAGTTTTTTGTCCAGTAATAAATCGGTTGTTGTAGAAGTATAAACATCCAAAGCACCTGTTACACGTCCATTCCAGAAACCGTAATCGATACCGAGGTTAAACGCATCGTTTTTCTCCCATGCCAGGTTTGGATTTGCAATCCTTCCAATTGATAAGCGGTTTGCAGTGAAAAAACTTCCTGACCAGTTCAGGTATTTTCTTCTGTCTAAGTTTGAATAAGCTGCATACGAATTAAGACCACTACTGTTACCATTTACACCCCA
>DATFJO010000606.1:0-10307 GCA_035269145.1 Tangfeifania sp.
CAATTTCATTCTGATACTGTAAAAACAAGTTTTCATTCCGTTTGCTTATAATAAGCGGTTCTAACTCAGGAAATTCTGCCTGTGCCCGGCTCAGTTTTGCAGCCTTGTCGCTGGCACGTTTCCCAAACACCAGGCACTCCAGCAGCGAATTGCTGGCAAGCCGGTTAGCTCCCATAACACCTGTCGCAGCAGCCTCTCCGCAGGCAAATAATCCTTTTACGCTGGTTTCGGCCCGGAGGTTTGTGCGGATGCCACCCACCATGTAATGCGCTGCCGGAGCTACAGGAAGTAATTCGCTGGTAAAATCGTACCCGAGTTTTTTCAGGTGTTTGTATATATTCGAAAAGCGGGTTTTTATTACTTCCGGGTCGAGATGTTTCAGCGAAAGGTAAATATAGTCGCTGTCCGATTCATTTATTTGCTTATAAATATTGTAAGCCACCACATCGCGCGGAGCCAGTTCGGCCAGCGGATGAATTTTTTTCATAAACCGTTCACCTTTTTTATTGAGCAGCCAGGCCCCTTCGCCACGCACAGCTTCGCTAATCAGGTAGGCTTCTTTGCCGGGCACATACAGCGCCGATGGATGGAACTGGATAAATTCGATATCGGCAATATTGGCGCCGGCTTCGTACGCAAGTGCAATTCCGTCGCCGGTGGCAGTGTGCGGGTTGGTTGAACGGGTAAATAACCGCGATAATCCGCCGGTGGCAAGTATTACCGCTTTGGTTTTAAAAATAAAATTTTTTCCGGTTTTAAAATCAATGGCCTGCACTCCTGCAACACGGTTGTTTTCTTTGAGTAATTTCACAGCCGTGGTATATTCAAATGGCTTTACCGAACTTTGTTCTTTTACCTTTTTCAGAATAAACCCGGTCAGTTCTTTTCCGGTGGCATCGCCACCAGCGTGGAGTATGCGTCGTTTGCTGTGTCCGCCTTCCAGTCCAAGTACAAATTTTCCGTTTTTTTTGTCGAAAGGCATGCCCATTTCAATAATCTCTTTTACCCGTTCCCTTCCTTCGGTTACAAGTATTTCCACGGCATCTTTGTCGCACAATCCACGTCCGGCAGTTAAAGTATCTTCAAGATGAAGCTCCGGAGAATCGCCCGGTTCAATAGCAGCCGCGATTCCTCCCTGGGCATAGTACGAATTGCTGGTATCGAGTTCGGATTTGGTAATGATGGCCACCGAACCATATTTCGATGAATGGTAGGCAGAAGTAAGGCCGGCTAATCCGCTTCCGATTATAACTGTATCAAATTCAAATATTTGCATGGAATTTTCTCTCGTGGATGCGCAGTAAAGTTACTATATTCTTTCAGGTAAAATGAAATTCATGAATCCTTTTTGTTTTGGGGCAGGTAATCAGGCCGGACAGGAGAAAATACTTCAATCAGCAATGCATCTTCAATTATTTCCACTTCGTGTTCCACATTTTCAGGAATGCTCCATGAATCTCCCGGCTCAGCGAGGTGCCATTCACCGCCAATTCTGAAATTGAGCTTTCCGGAAAGCAATGTTCCGGTTTGTTCGTACGGATGATTGTGGGCAGGCAGAAAGTAACCTTTTTTTAATTTAAATTCACAAAGATTTGTTTTTTCTCCATAAGCCAATGGATGCATTTCAACACCTTCCAGCAGTGTGCGTCCTTCAAATTTGTTTTTTTTGACAAACATATAGTTTCATTTTTTACAGCCTGTAAAAATAGCAGAAATCTTTTTCCGGGGTTCCTTTTTTTACTTCCGATTAAACCATTGGTAAATTATAATGTCGTAGTTTACGAAATTAGAAAAGAATTTTACCAAACTTCAGCGGAATAGTCATACTATTTTCCTGAAATTTTTGTTTACCCACAATAATTGTGAATTTTTGCAGACGGATTTTCAACAATCAAATGTCATTATCAACCAATCATTGACTTGATTTGTTGCTGTTGTTTATTATCTCTAAGAAATTTAACGTATAAGGAATAAAAAAAATGAGTTGGAGAAAAATCACCTTTGTAGTTGTAGCTCTCATTATATTGCTGGGGGGCTCTGCTGCGCTTTCAATGTTATTTGTTTCAATGAAACCCGAACCACCGCACCGGCCGGAATCTGAATTAAAACGAATGGTCAGGGCAGAAACTGTGCAATATTCTGATATTGTTTCACCCTTGCAACGGGAAGGCCGCGTTGTTTCCAGCAGCGAAGTTATGCTGGTTTCCGAAGCTTCGGGAAAAATTGAAAAGGGAAATGTTGTGTTACGCAAAGGAACTTCTTTTCAGGAGGGTCAGCTTTTGATTACAATTTACAAAGATGAAGCAGAACTTGCCCTCAAAGCACGAAAAAGCCAGTTCTTAACAACCATAACCACATTGCTTCCTGATTTAAAAATTGATTACCCGGACAGTTACGATACTTTCTATCAGTTCTTTAACAAAATAGAGATGGACGAAGAATTGCCGGCACTTCCGGAAATCAGTAATGAAAAACTGAAAATTTTTCTGGCCAGCCGTGGTGTACTCAGCGAATATTACGGAATAAAACAGGATGAAAAACGCCTGAGCCGTCATTCTTTGTATGCCCCTTTCGACGGAACATTTACTCAGGTAAATTTTGAAGTGGGCGCTTTTGTAAATCCCGGCGGTCAAATTGCCCGGATGATCCGCACCGACCAACTCGAAGTGGAGGTGCCGGTGGAGAGTGGCCAAAGCAAATGGATAAAAGCAGGCGACCGGGTGAAAGTTTATTCCAGGGACCATGAAGCTGTTCTTCCGGGAGTAGTTGTCAGAAAATCGGAGTTTGTTGATTTTGAAACCCAGTCGCGCAGCATTTTTGTGCGGGTAAACAATTCAGGAGACGAAGGACTGCTGACAGGAGAATACAAGGAAGTTGAATTCCCGGGGCAAAAAATTGAACAGGCGATGGTACTTCCGCGAAATGCAGTTTTCAATTCAAACGAAGTTTTTGTAATTGTTGACGGCAGGTTGAAAAAAGAGGCAATCGAAATCCTGAAATGGAACGAAACCGACCTTGTTTTTAAGGGCCTCGAAGAAGGCATAAATGTGGTTTCAGAACCATTGATCAATGTAAAGGAAAATACACCGGTAGGTATAATCGGAGAAGAAAATACCGGTAAAGTCAGTAATAATCAGAACAATCAAAAACCACAGGTAAGCGAATAGATGATTTCAATGTATTTTCAAAATCATAACGGGATATCAAATTCCGCAGTTACCGCAAAATATATTTAATACGTATGAGAAAAGCAGTTGAACTTTTTGTCAGGTTTCCGTTTTATGCCAACCTGATTATAATATTTCTGCTGATTGTTGGCGGGATAAGCTTTTTTTCGATGAAGAAGGCTTTTTTCCCGGAGCGTCCGTCCCGGATGTTGTATGTCAGTGTTTTTTACCCGGGCGCCTCACCGGTAGAAATGGAAGAGGGGGTTACTGCACGCATCGAAGAAGCAGTGAGGGCCATCCCGGGCATTTACGAAATCACTTCAGTTTCATCTGAAAACAGCTCGAGGGTATCCATTGAAATAATTCCGGGTTACGACATCGACGAGGCTTTAATAGAAGTTAAAAATGCCGTTGACGGGATTTCTTCGTTTCCCACAGCAGCCGAGCGGCCCATTGTTTTTAAACGGCGGACAACTTCACCGGCCGCCCGGTTAATAGTTACCGGCGACGTGGATCTTCTCACCCTTAAATCTTATGCCCAGCAAATCGAAGAGGATTTCCTGGCTTCAGGATTTATCAGCCAGGTTTCCATTTCCGGCTATCCGTCGCTCGAAATTTCGGTGGAAGCCCGCGAAGATGACCTGCTTCGGTACGGCATTACTTTCGATGAACTGCAGACGGCCATTTCAATGAATAACCGCGATGTATCAGGCGGGCAGTTGCGATCGGCCGAAGAAGAAATGCTCATCAGGTTGCGCTCGCGCAGCGCCGATCCCAATAAAATCGGCAGTATTGTTTTGCGTGCCAATACCGATGGCAGCCTGCTGCGCATCCGCGACATTGCAACCGTGAAAAGACAATTTGCCGACACTCCGAGTAAAGCACTCGAACGCGGCAAACCCATCATCAATATAATGGTAATGAAACTGATTACCGAAGATTTATCTATTATCGATAATTATATACGCGACTATGTAAAAGATTTTAACCGAACCAATGCCGGTGTAGAACTTCAACTGTCGAGGTCTTTTCTCGAAATTTTGGGCAGCCGGCTGGAACTTCTCTATAAAAACGGCGGCACCGGTTTATTATTGGTCGTGCTTGCACTGGGGTTAATGCTCAGCACCCGTCTTGCACTTTGGGTAGCATGGGGTATTCCGGCTTCGTTTCTGGCTATGTTTATTGTGGCCAACCTGATGGGCATCACCATAAATATGATGTCGCTTTTCGGAATGATTCTGGTTATCGGTATTTTGGTAGATGATGGAATTGTGATCGGCGAAAATATTTTTCAGCATTTTGAAAAAGGAAAGAGCCCGATGAGGGCCGCAGTAGACGGAACAGTGGAGGTAATACCGGCAGTGGTAACCTCAATTTTTACGACCATTATCGCTTTTTCGCCGCTGATTTTTATAACCGGCCGTATGGAGATGATGTTCGAAATGGCGATGATTGTTATTCTGAGTTTGTTCTTTTCGCTGTTTGAAGCCTTTTTTGTATTACCCGCCCACCTGGGAAACAAACGTGTTTTAAATCCCAAAGTGCTGCATTCCCGGGCAAAGGGAATTCGAAAATATACCGAACGGTTTTTTAACTGGCTGCGCGATTATGCCTACGATGGCGTGCTGAAACTGACACTTAAATGGCGGTACATTGTTATAGGCGTACCTCTTGCAATGATGGTGATTACCGGCGGATTGATTGGCGGCCAGCTTATACGCACTACTTTCTTTCCAAGAATGGAATTTGATTCATTCAATATTAACCTGGCCTTTACCCCCGGTTCAGGTGAGCGGCAAACCATGGAATACCTTCAGCGTTTCGACAGCGTGGTTTGGGTGGTTAACAATGAATTGATGGCCGATTACAACGATTCGGTCGATATCATCGAAAACAGCATTATCCAGCTCGGGTCCTCGTTCGACGGGCAGGAAACAGGTGCCCATGCCGGCAGTGTAGATGTTTCTCCGCGTAATTCAGAAGAAACCGGCATCAGTTCGTATGAAATTATTGACCGTATCCGTACCAAAATCGGTTCTGTTCCTGAAGCCGAAAAATATACAATTGGCTCACGCGGCCGTTTTGGAGAACCGGTTTCAATTGGGTTGCTTTCGAGAAATATCGAAGAACTGGAACTGGCCCGCGATTATCTGATGGACAGATTGCAGGAACTTCCGCAGTTGAAAGATATTGTGAATACCAACGCTCTCGGTAAACAGGAAATTCTGCTCGAATTAAAACCGAAAGCTTACATGCTCGGCTTTAACGAGGTATCTATTGCCAGCCAGGTGCGTCAGGGATTTTTTGGCGGCCAGGCACAACGCCTGCAGGATGGCCGCGATGAATTGCGGATTTATGTGCGTTATCCCGAAGAGGGGCGCCAATGGATTGGGCAACTGGAACGAATGAAAATAAAAACACCACAGGGTGATTTTCCGCTTACCGAACTGGTGACTTACGAACTGAAGCGCGGCCCTGTAAACATCAACCGGTTTAACGGAAGACGTGAAATCAGGGTGAATGCCGACCTTGTAGACCCCGATGCTTCGGTAACCGAAATTCTCGATCAAATAAGAACCGAAATTATTCCCGATATGAAAACACTGTATCCCGGGTTGAATATTGAATTTCAGGGACAGCAAAAGGAAAGCAGCCGGAACATGGCCGATTTGATGTTCCTGTTTCCACTGGCATTTTTAGCCATTATTTTTGTTCTGATGATTAATTTTAAATCGTTCGAACAGCCGGTAATCGTATTATTCATGGTTCCCATTGCCATTCTCGGTTCGATTTGGGGGCACGGAATTCACGGCAAGCCGCTTTCGATACTGAGCTTGTGGGGGATTGTAGCCCTTTCGGGTGTAATTGTAAACGATGCAGTGGTATTTCTGGCCAAATACAATTTGCTGATTGAAGAGGGCAACAAAGTAAAAGATGCCATACTGGAAGCCGGAAAATCGAGACTGCGACCGATTATCCTTACAACGTTAACGACTTCGTTCGGCTTGTTTCCCCTAATTCTCGAAAAGAGTTTTCAGGCGCAGTTCCTTATCCCCATGGCTATTTCGCTGGTTTACGGGGTGGCTTTCGGAACCATGTTTATCCTGCTGTTTTTCCCGTCGCTCATACTTATTCTGAACGATATCAGAAGGGAGTTGCGCCAGCTTTGGACGGGTGAGAAACTAAAAAGAGAAGAAGTGGAGATAGCCTGGATTCATGCACAGCGCAAAATCGATAACGGGGATAGTGAATCCGAACTTCCGCCAAAAGAAGAAAAAAGTGAAAATCAATAATCCGCAACGGTTTCAACTATGAAGACATTAAATATTTTATTCTTGTTCATTTTAACCGGGTTTACACTTCAGGCACAGCAACCGCTGAGTTTGGCTGATGCAATTGAGCGGGCTCTCGAAAATAATTACAGCATTGAAGTAGCCCGGAATGATCAGCAGGTGGCTGAAATTCAAAACCATTGGGGAACAGCCGGAAGGTACCCTTACATCAGTCTTTCTGCCGGCGACGATAATTCATTCAATGTGAATGAAAATGAAAATTTTGTGACCAACAGGTTTTCTGCCGGGGCCAGTTTAAACTGGACACTTTTCGATGGTTACGCTGTCAGAATCAGCAAGCAGCGTTTCGAAGAGCTGGAACAACTATCGAAACAAAACACCGCCATTATGGTGGAAGGTACCATCCAGAGTGTGGTGCTGGCCTACTATGCTGTTCTTCTTGAAAAAGAAACGCTGGAAGTATTCAGCGAGGTAATGGCACTTTCGGAAGATCGTTTCCGGCAGGCTGAACAGCGCCAGGAACTCGGAACATTTGTTACTTACGATGTGCTGCAGGCACAAAACGCCTATCTTTCCGATCGATCTTCTTACCTGATTCAGGAAGTGGCCTACAAAAATGCACTGCGTGATTTGAATTACCTGATGGCTGAAAAGGAGAACGTTCCGTGGGAACTAACCACCGAATTTACGGCAGAGCCTGTTGACTACACACTGCAAAGTTTAAAGGATCAGTTATTTGAAAACAATAAATCATTGCAAAACCAGTATGTGAACCAGCGGTTGCTCGAGAATGCCGTGGCCTCGGCCAAAAGTACTTTTTCGCCAACACTTGATTTCAGGGGAGGAATAACAGGTTCATCCACCCGTACCGATTTTGCAGAACGGGGCGAGAACTGGTCAAATGCCGCCAATTTTTACGGCAACTTCACCCTGAGCTTTAACCTTTTTAGTGGCGGAAACCGCAAACGTGCGCTGCAAATTGCACAAATCGACGAGGAAACCGGAATGATTGAAATCGGGGACATGGAGCACGACCTGTCGAACCGGATGGCAAATTTGTATGAATTTTACCTGGTGCGGATGGAGTTGCTCGATGTGGCAGAGGAAAACCTCGATGCTGCCCGGCTAAACCTGCAGATTTCGCGGGAAAAATTTGAAGCCGGCGCCATTAACTCGTTTAATTACCGCGATGTGCAGCTTATTTATACCAGCGCCGCCCGCCGCCAACTGGAAGCCATTTACAACTTTATAGATACCCATACGGCGCTGCTCCGGATGACCGGAACCATTGTGCAGGAATATGAATGAGATTACACGTAATTCATAATTTTACCGGCCATCTGGAGCAATGAAATTTCGGCCAGTTTGGTTTGGAATTTTACTGAAATGAGTCGCTCCTCGGCATCGAGGAGGCTTTTTTGCACCTCGCGCAGTTCAAGTCCCGACAAAGCTCCCAGCCGGTAGCGTTCCAGTGCAATATCGAGATTTTCGCGTGCCACATCCAGGTTTTCTTCTTCCATTTTCACCAGACGCAGGTTGTTTTCGTACGCATAATAAACCGTAAGCAGTTCGGCTTTAATATCCTGCTCTACTTCCTGAAAACGGTACATGCGGTTCTCAATCTCGATGAGGGCATTTGTTTTTTCGCGCCTGCGGTTAAACCCGTCAAAAATATCCATTCCCAGGGTGAGCCCGTAGTTGAGCGAACGAGATTGCTGGTTACTCAGCGCCAGTTCTCCGTAATCGCTGATTGTTCCGGTGCCGTAGCCCCGGTAAGAATAGTTGTAGCCTGAAGAAAAATTTAGATAAGGATACGCCCTCGAGGCAATTATTTTGTAATCGAGTTCGCTGATAGTCTGACTTTTTTTGGCGATTTGAAGGCTGGTATTTATATCGAGGGTCGATTCAAGCAAATTGGCATAAGTTAAACCGGAATCAAAAACAATTGAACTGTCTGCCACCTGAATATTTTCTTCCAGGTTTTCAAGCGCCATCAGTTTTTTCAACCTGACTTCCGATTCGAGGATAACTTCGTTTTGCCTTGCCAGCCGCGAGCTGTCTTCGTTCAGATAAACAATGGATTGCAATAACTCGAGTTTCGATGAAGCTCCCAGCAGATAACGTTCCCGGTCAATTCGGACTCTTTCGCGCGAAAGCGAAACCGCATATTCCATGTTTTCCTGGAAGTTAAGCTGCTGAATGTAGTAATAGTATTCGGCCACAATTCGTGCCATCAGGTTTTCTATCGACATTTGCGTGTTAAGCTCGCCCATTTGTTTCAGCTCCTGCAGTTTCTGATAAGTGGTTTGCACATTGAACCCGTTAAAAAGCGTCATGTTGAGGTTGATTGCTGCTGAACCTGTTGTATTATGTACGCCTGATGAAACATTTTGCGAACCGTCGTTCATGTTTTGTGTGGTGGAATTTACATTCCCTCCCAACCGGTTAGTGACTGTAACTGTGGGTAAATAACCCGCATTGCCTTTGGTTACATTATTTTCGGTAATTTCCTGCTGGTTCCGGGCCACTTTCACCGAAAAATTTTGCTCCAGACCGGTTGTCACGCAACGGCTTAAGTCATATATTTCCTGGGAAAAAAGGGTGCCCGGCAATAGTAGAATTAGTACTACCGGTAAAATAATTTTGATTTTATACAGTTTGTTCATTTTTCCTGATGCTTTTTGAATTTTCAGAAATAGTTTTCGATTCGCTCGAAATGAGCAGGTAAATTCCGGGCACTACATACAAAGTTAGGAATGTTGCAATCAGCAATCCTCCAACCACTGCAGTACCCATTGCAACCCGGCTCTGTGCGCCTTCGCCCAATCCCATGGCAAGCGGCAGAATGCCGAGAATGGTAGAGAGGCTGGTCATTAATATCGGGCGAAAACGGGCTGCCGAAGCAACTCTGATAGCTTCAAGTTTATTCATCCCGGCGGCTTTTCGCTGGTTGGCAAATTCCACAATCAATATACCATTTTTGGAAACCAGCCCGATGAGCATGATAATTCCAATCTGGCTGAAAATATTCATGGTAATGTTGAAATACCACATAAAAATGAGTGCCCCGGTAAGTGCCAGCGGAACAGTCATCATTACAATTATCGGGTCTTTAAAACTTTCGAACTGCGCCGAAAGCACCAGGAAAATTAACACAATGGCGAGTACAAATGCAAACATCAGGCTCGATGAACTTTCCATAAAATCTTTGGAGTCACCGTCGAGTGCCGTACGGAAAGAATCGTCGAGTACCGTGGCTGCAATTCTGTCCATTTCTTCAATTCCTTCGCTGATGGCGTAACCATTTGCGAGGTTCGACGAAATAGTAGCCGAAACAAAACGGTTGTAACGGTAGAGTTGCGGCGGTGCAGTAGTTTCCCTGAGCGTCACAAAATTATCGAGCTGAATCATTTCACCTGAATTGTTACGCACATAAAGCGATTTCAGATCGAGCGGTTTGTTGCGTTCCTGGCGTGGAAGTTCACCCAGGATTTCGTATTGTTTTCCATTCATTATAAAATAACCGAACCGCTGTCCGCTAAGTGCCAACTGAAGTGTTTGCCCGATATTTTGGGTTGAAACCCCAAGAAGGTTGGCCTTGTCGCGATTAATTTCAATCTGGAGCTCGGGCTTGGTAAATTTCAGGTTTACATCAGCCTGCACAAACATTGGATTGTTTTGAACTTCAGCCATAAATTCGGGCAATACTTCCCTGAGCTTATCGATGGTGGGCGCCTGCAACACATACTGGATGGGCTGACGTGCACGCCTTCCGCCAAAAGTTGATTGCTGAATAACACCCGCACGCGCTTTTGTTTCTTTTCGAAGCTCGGCAGAGATGTCACTG
>DATFJO010000607.1:0-5530 GCA_035269145.1 Tangfeifania sp.
GTTGTTTCAATCCATGAAAAAGGAATACGATGCATTGATTGTTGCCTCCGGGGCAGTTCCTGAGGAAAATGAAAAGTTCGGTTTGAAAATGGCTCCCAAAGGAATCACTGCCGACCGGAATACCTACCAGACTTCTGAAAAAAATGTGTTTGCCATCGGAAACGCGTTGCGCTCGTCAAAGCTGGCAGTGCGCTCGGTGGGGCAGGGGAAAGAAGTGGCTTTTTCGGTGATGCAGTATTTCAATAACCAGGAACTGAAAGGCGAGCCACGGATGTTTAATTCCCGTTTTGGAAAATTGGTAAATGAAGAGTTTTCTGAATACCTGAAAGAATCGGTGGATGAAAAAAGAAATTTCCCAAAAGATTCCGACTGGGGAGGATTTTCGGCTGAAGAAGCCATTGAAGAAGCCAGGCGCTGTCTTCGCTGCGACTGCCGTGCCATTGACGACTGTAAACTGAGAATTTATTCGGATGATTACAAGGTCAATCAGCGGCGCTTCAAAACCAGCGAGCGGCGAAAAGTAAAAAAGTTAAGTACACATTCCCAACTGATATACGAACCGACAAAATGCATCAAGTGCGGAATTTGTGTGCGACTGACTGAAAAGTACCGCGAAAAATTTGGGTTCACTTACATTGGCAGGGGATTTGATGCAGAAATAGGCGTTCCGTTCAACCAGGAAATTGAAAAAGCGCTGACTGACACGGCACTAAAAGTGGCAGAAGCCTGTCCGACCGGTGCCATCGAATTAAAGAATGTCATTTCTAAGACGAAGGAAGATAAATCTGTATCTGAAGAATAGTAATTGACAGATTCTTCACTTCGTTCAGAATGACACTAAAAAATGAAATTATGAAACAATTATTCTTAATAACAATTTCAATCCTGATTGCACTGGGATTAAAAGCCCAGTCAACCGACTCCTGGCCCATTTTCAGGGGAGGACAGGAGTTGAACGGCATCTCAAAAACCGAAATACCCGACCAACCGGAATTGATTTGGACGTTTGAAACAGGCGATAACATTAAAACTTCTCCGGTCATTGACCAGGGAAAAATTGTAGTCGGCTCCACTGATGGCGTGGTTTATTGTTTAAACACATCCGGAGAATTGGAATGGAAATTTGAGACCGATAATTCCATTGAAGCGCCAGCGCTCATTCATGAAAATATAGTTTACATTGGCAACCTTGATGGAACATTTTATGCACTCGATTTGCATTCGGGAGAAAAAAAGTGGGAATATGAAACTGATAACCAGATTATCGGCTCTGCCAACTGGTGGGAAGAAGATGGAACCACCTACATTTTTGTGGGTAGTTATGATTATTATTTGCACTGCGTAGATGCTAAAACCGGCGAAATGAAATGGAGATACGAATCGGATAATTTCATTAACGGGGCCGCTGCATGTTTCGATGGTAAAGCTTTTTTCGGGGGGTGCGACGGATTTTTACACCAGGTTGATATTGTAACCGGCAAGGCCGACAAAAAAATTGATGTGGCTACTTATGTTCCGGGGTCGCCGGCTGTTGAAAAAGATAAAGCCTACCTGGGCGACTACGACGGTCGTTTTTTTGAGGTAGATATTAAAGACGAAAAAACTACCTGGGTTTGGGAAGACAGTGAAACTGCCCTGCCTTTTCTTGCGTCTCCTGCCATTTCAGGCAACCGGCTTTATACAGCCAATCATAATAAGTTATTATACTGTTTCGATAAGAATAACGGCGAAAAAATATGGGAATACAACACCGGAAACCGTGTTGAAGCTTCCCCGGTTGTAGCCGGAAGCAAGGTAATTGTTGCCAATATGCGCGGCGATCTTGCCACCGTAAACCTTTCGGATGGGAAAGTTGTTTGGAGTTACGAAATTGGCAGCCAGATAATCAGCAATCCGGCTGTGGCTGATGGAAGGATTTACGTGGGGGCATACGACGGCTTTGTTTATTGTTTTGGGGAGTGAAAGCCCCTCTAACTCCCCAAAGGGGAGCACAAGAAAAGCCTTCTGCCTTCGGCATCTCCCCCAAGGGGGAGAATAAGAAAGAAATGAAAATGAGCATTATAAATATTAATCGGAAATCACTTAAATTCTTTTCCCCCTTTGGGGGAATCAAAGGGGGCCTTTTATGAACATCATTCAAATTATACCCGGTTCTGGCGGAAGTTTTTATTGCGGCAACTGTTTGCGCGACAGCAAGTATGTAGAAGCGTTGCGCAATCAGGGGCATCAGGTGGTGAAAGTTCCAATGTATTTACCACTTTTCGCCGACGAACACGATATTTCTGATATCCCGATTTTTTACGGGGCAATCAGTACTTACCTAAAACAGGTCTATCCGATTTTCAGGAAAGCGCCCAAATGGTTCGATCGGATGCTCAATTCGAAACCCATGATGAAACTGGCAGCTTCCCAGGCAGGTTCCACCCGGGCCAAAGGCCTGGAGGACATGACCATTTCGATGTTGCTGGGGGAACAGGGTGAACAAAAAGAAGAGCTGGAAAACATGGTGAACTGGATTGCTGAGCACTGCAAACCCGATGTCATTCATCTTTCCAATGCGCTGCTGCTTGGACTTGCCAAACGGTTGAAAGAAAAAATTGATGTGCCGGTGCTATGTTCCCTGCAGGATGAGGATGTGTGGGTGGACGTAATGGATCCTGCTATTCAGGACAAAATCTGGAAACTGATGCATACACGTGCTAAAGATGTGGATGTACTTGTGGCAGTAAGCAATTTTTATTCGGATGTTATGAAGAAGAAAATGGAATTGCCGCCAGAAAAAGTACAAACATTTTACCTTGGGGTTGATTACGAAGATTACCGGTTTATCCCGATAAAGGAAAAACCCCGGAACGTAGGTTACATTTCAAGAATGTGTCACGAAAATGGTTTCGATATTGTAGTGGATGCTTTTATTGGACTGAAAAAGAAACCGGGATTCGATGATGTGAAATTGATTGCAACCGGCGGTTCTACCGGCGACGATGCGAAATTCATAAAAGAACAAAAACGTAAACTGAAAGAAAACGACCTCCTGCAGAATTTTGAAATACTGCCCGAGTTTGGTGAAAATGATATCCATGATTTTTTCCGACAGGTTTCAATGGTGAGTGTGCCGGTTCGTATGGGTGAAGCATTCGGAATGTACCTGCTTGAATCCATGGCATCAGGCGTTCCGGTGGTTCAGCCTGCATTGGGCGCTTTCCCTGAAATTGTGGAACAGGCCGGCGGCGGAGTAATTTATTCGCCCAATTCACCCGAAATACTGAGTAATGCCTGGGCTGAACTTTTAAATGATCCTGAAAAACTGGAGCAACTCAGCCTTGCCGGATACAACGGAACAAAAGAAAAGTTCAATATTCACAATCACGCCGAAGAAATTATAACTTTATACGAAAGTTTACAGTTCGACTCCGCTCACTATGACGGAGGAAAGAACTCACAATAAACAGGGATGTCATCCTGAGCGTAGTCGAAGGATGATTAAAAGATAAATTAATGAAATTGTTCTATGTATATATTGTAAAATGTTCTGATGGAAGTTATTATACAGGCGTTACAAATAATATAAACAGAAGAGTTGAAGAACATAACGAAGGAATTTCATCTGATAGTTACACCTTTAAAAGAAGACCTGTGGAATTAGTTTTTTATGAGACATTTAACGATTTTAGAATAGCTGAACAATGGGAGAAGAGAATTAAAGGTTGGTCCAGGAAGAAGAAAGAGGCATTGATTGAGAAAAATTGGCAAAAATTGAAAGAGTATTCAGCCTGTCAAAATAATTCACATTTTTCCAATTTTAAAAAGGATAAAGAATAGATTATATTTGATTTTGTATTTAAACCAGAATGTCATGCTGAGCGGAGTAGAAGCATGATTTGAATTATCAACTAAATACCACCCTTCGACTTCGCTCAGGGTGACTGAAATTATGCTGCTACAACTGCAAAATATTACCAAAGGATACGGCGAACCGGGAAGTCATAATTACCGGTCGGTATTGGAAGAACTGAATTTTGAAGTGGAGAAAGGCGACCGGATTGCCATTGCCGGACCGAGTGGCTCGGGAAAAACAACTTTGCTCAATTTGATTGGTACGCTCGATTTACCAGAAAAAGGCAACGTTTTTTTTGATGGAAAAGACATCACCGGTTATTCAAAAGCTGAACTTGCCAATTTCAGGAACCGCCACCTGGGATTTATTTTTCAGATGCACCATTTGCTGCCACAGCTCACATTAATGGAAAATGTGTTATTGCCATTTTTACCACAGGGGAAAAATATTCAGAATGAACAAAAAGACTGGGCTAAATACCTGATTGAAAAAGTGGGTATCTGGGAGCAGCGCAACCAAAAGCCTTCGCAGCTATCGGGAGGAGAATGCCAGCGGACGGCAGTTGTCAGGGCACTGGTTAACAAACCCGAATTACTGCTGGCCGACGAACCGACCGGGGCACTCGACGAAGAAAATGCCAATGCACTTACCGATTTGCTGATAAAACTGAGTGAAGAAGAGGGAGTTACCTTAATTACAGTAACTCACGCCGCAGCCATTGCCGACCGGATGGAAAAAAAATACCATTTAAAGAACGGAATTCTCATTTAGCGATTTCTCCCCTTGGGGGAGATGTCCGAAGGACAGAGGGGCTTATGACCAGATTTAAATACATCCTGAAATCATTTTTTCATTACCTGAAGGCAAATATTCTGGTTGCTTTGGGAGTGGCAGTGAGTACAATGGTACTGACCGGTTCGCTCATAATTGGAGATTCGGTCAGGTACAGCCTGGAACAGGCAACATTCTACCGGCTGGGTGAAACAACACATCTTGCGGCCGTCAAAGACCGGTATTTCCGGCAGGAATTGGCAGCAGATGTTGAAAAGAACAATTCTGAAATTAAGTCCTCTCCGGTTCTCCTGCTCGAAGGAGTGGCAGTTTCAGGTGGCGGTGAAAACCGCGCCAACCGGGTGCAGGTAATTGGCGTTGATTCCACATTCAGCAAAATTTCACGCGATACGGTTTTTAATCATTTTAGCAGAAGTGAAATTGCAATCAGCCGGAATTTGGCCGAAAGACTTCAGGTGGAAGCAGGAGACAACCTGCTTGTACGCGTGAAAAAAGCCAGCCTCATGCCTCAGAATGCACCGTTTGTTTCCAGCGAGGAAACAAGTGTTTCACTCCGCGCTACCATCAAAAAAATATTGACCCGCGAAGAGCTGGGGCGCTTCAGCCTTAAAAATTCGCAGTCGGCTCCTTACAATATTTTTCTTTCCATTGACCGGTTAAACGATCTGATGGATTTCAGCGGAAAAGCAAACAATTTGCTGATTTCTTCTGAGTTGGAACCCCCTGCTATTCAAAATGCAATTGATCAATCATTAACACCCGAAGATGCCAGTCTTTCACTAAAAAATATAGCAGCCACCGGCGAGGTTGAAATTTCAACCAGCCGGGTTTTTATGGAGCCAAAAGTGGCAGAAACATTAGAACAACTGCCCCAAGCAAAACCGTTGATCACCTATTTTG
>DATFJO010000608.1:0-3939 GCA_035269145.1 Tangfeifania sp.
ACTTCAGAAGACTCATTGTAGAAAAGCCGTTTGGTACCGATTTGGAATCGGCAAAAAAGCTGAATATTGATTTACTCAATTATTTTGATGAAAAACAGGTTTACCGTATCGACCACTATCTTGGAAAAGAAAGTGTTCAAAATATGCTGGTTACCCGGTTTTCAAACGGGATTTTCGAACCACTCTGGAACCGGAATTTTATCGAGTGGGTAGAAATCACATCTGCCGAAAGTCTGGGAGTGGAAAACCGTGGCGGTTATTATGATCAGTCGGGGGCTTTGCGCGATATGCTGCAAAACCATTTGTTGCAACTGGCGGGCTTTGTGGCTATGGAACCACCTGTTGTTATTGAAGCCGATGCCATCCGGAACGAAATTGTAAAAGTGTTCCAGTCACTGCGCCCTATTCAGGAAGAAGATGTTTCGAAATATGTTATCCGTGGCCAATACCTGCGTTCAAAAATCAGGGGCGAAGAGGTTAAAGGATACCGGGAAGAAGAGGGCGTTGATCCGCAATCGCGCACCGAAACCTTTGTGGCCATGAAATTTTTTATCGATAACTGGCGCTGGGGTGGTGTGCCGTTTTACATCCGGACGGGAAAAAAACTGCCCGCCCGGGTGACCGAAATAGTCATTCACTTTAAACAGGTTCCGCATCATCTTTTTAATAACGACGGAAAATCGGGCCCGGAGTACAACCAATTGGTCATTCGTATTCAGCCCGATGAAGGAATTCTTCTGAAATTTAAGATGAAAACACCGGGAGCGGGTTTTCAAACCCAAACCGTCAATATGGATTTTCACTATTCCGATTTGGCAGAAGTTCGATTACCTTCAGCCTACGAAAGGTTGCTGCTGGACTCCATGCAGGGCGATGCCACGCTTTATTCACGCGGCGATGCAGTGGAGGAAGCCTGGAGCTTTGTGCAACCTATCCTGAATGCCTGGGAAAGCAACCCTGACATTCCCATTTATGGTTACCCGGCAGGCACATGGGGCCCCGACTGTTCAGACAAACTGATTTCAACCGGTGCCTGGCGGTATCCCTGCAAAAATCTGTCGAATGACGGGACGTATTGCGAACTGTGATAATTCATACTATTAAAATTGTTTATTTTCAGCGGTATAGTATGCAACTCGCATGTATTTTAGTTATGCTTCCGGGTTAAATGTTTTACATGCTCGTTTCATTTTATTTCGTAAATTTAGGCACTTAAAATGTTAATTATGACAGCCTCAACAGAAGTAAAAATATTTGCTAAACCTAAAAAGGTTGCAAAAAGGGTAGCCAAACAAATACTCAAAATGACACAACGTTCGACCCAGCCACGGTTTGATATTGCTCTATCGGGGGGCAGTACACCCAAAAAACTCTTTAAATTGCTGGCTGAAAAGCACAAAGAAACCATTCCGTGGGAGCGCATTCATTTCTGGTGGGTTGACGAACGCTGTGTTTCGCCCGATGATGATGAAAGCAATTACAAAATGACGAACGATATCCTTTTGTCGCCGGTCGATATTCCAAAAGAAAATATACACCGGATAAAAGGAGAGAATAACCCGGAAGAAGAAGCTAAGAGCTATTCAGAAGAAATAGCAGAAAATCTGAATCTTCGTGATGGCGTTCCGGTTTTCGACCTGATTATACTTGGAATGGGCGAAGACGGTCACACAGCATCCATTTTTCCCGGTCAACTCTATTTAATAGACGATGAGCATATTTGTGCGGCATCTGAACATCCGCTGACAGGCCAAAAGCGAATTACATTAACCGGGAAAGTAATAAACAGCGCCAGCCGGATTTTCTTTTTGGTTACAGGCGAAAATAAAGCTTTACGTCTTTCTGAAATAATGAACGACGACGAGGCTGCGAAACTTTCGCCGGCCTATTATATTACACCCGAAAACGGCAAACTTATCTGGTACATCGACGAGGCTGCGTCTTCGAAAATTGCCTGAAATTTTTAGCTTACCGGCTTCAAACGCAGGATTTCCTCCCCAAATTCCAGCGTTTCGCGAATAACTTTATCCACGGCTCCTGATGTAAGTTCGCAGCCAATTACATGGTCTCCGGCATTGGGGAAGGCTGCTTTTTCCTTTAAATCATCAGGGGTACCAAGCTGCTTAAACATTTTCTGCATGGCACTTACTTTTACTACTTCATCCTGGTTATTGTCATCCTGATAATAATAACCGAGAAAAACCGGTGCAGAAACCTGCTGAAAGGTTTCCTTTTTCATGGTTTCATCAACCAGTTGCTGCAGGTAAACCACAGCTTCCAGCCGGTATTTACAATTCCAGTACTGGCAATCCTGCGAAGTGGAATCTTCGTTGGTCACGCGGTATTTACTGTCGTACACCGAGCGGGCAATCTGCAGCCCCCAGGGTTTTGAAAGCAAAAATGCGGTATTGTTGTTAATTCTGATATTGGGTGAATAAAGAATCAGCCCATCGACGTATTCAGGGAAATCAGCCGCCAGTTTCAGAGCCAGTGTTCCGCCGGTTGAAGTGCTCATAATAATCACTTTTTTACCCAACCGCCGGGCCAGCATCAACGACTCTTTTGCTGATTCCCACAAACGATCGGGAGTCATATCAATCAACGGATCTTCCGTTTCCAGGCCATGAGCTGCCAGCCGTGGAAAGTATGCATTCATACCAAAATAATTGGCAAATTCAACATTTGTGGGGTAACCCTCGTACCATGAAGCTGAAAATCCGTGCAAATAAAGCAATGCATAATCGGTTCGTTCCTTTACTGAATCGTTAGCCCAGATAATGCGCGATTCATTGTCCGCTTTTACAGCTACATTCTCACTTTTTTCTTCAACAAATGATTCCAGCCTTGAAACACTTGTTGGCAGCGATGGCAGGTTTTTATTCAATTCGGGCTTTGGTGGTTTTGGCCCTAACAGGTAAGCGGCAATTACAACAACCACGAGTATCAGCAAAAAACGTTTTACCTTTTTCATTTTAAAAAGAATTGGTTTTCAGATTTAAATTTTGGCTGAAAATACGATTTTAATTGCGAGAGGGCAAAAGAGAATTGAATAGATTAAAATTCCTAATGATATTTTCGGCTTGATTACTTTTGTTAAAAGAATAATATCAGATAATTGCCAAAAAAACAACTGCCAAAAAGAACATTGTGAAAATACTGTAGCCATTTTGGGCTAAATAGCTTTGTATTGCTAACCCGGTCAATGCGAGTCTTTTGTCCTCGAAGTTCTGGAATTCAAAACTGCCGTTCGTAATTGAGCTTGTATATTGTACCGATTTATTTTCACCGGCAACTATCCAATTCAAATGAAAAATATTTGTAAATGCAAAATCATAACTCTCTGAATCAGAAAAACTAATTTTTGCTCTTAACTTCCAAAAATTAATTGATACTTCACCAATTTTTTCTTTGGTTGAATTGAAAACATAAAATTTACTGCTCAAAAAATTCTGTGGATTCAGGAAGATTCTTTCGCCATTTAACTCTGCTGTAAAGTACATTTTAAATGCTGAGTTTACAAGAAATCCAACTTGTTCTCCATTTTGATATAGCAGATAACGTGAATCGAGTAGATTCTTTACCCAAACAATTTTGGATGTGTTCATAGTTGTTGATTTTGAGAATAAAAATAAATAAAATCAGAATTCAATCGTCAACTGCACCGGTTTTTTTCGCTCTTCGTGCTGAAAATTGGAAAGCGTTAATCCAAGCAGGCGGATTCCTTTGTTAAAATTTCCGGATTTCATCAGTTTTTTTCCTTCATTTAAGAATTCTTCTTTGGTCAGAAAATAACCGGTGATGGTTTTGCTGCGGGTGTGCTGCTCAAAATCGGCGTATTTGAATTTCAGCGTAATTGTTTTGGCCTTAATCATTTTTTGTTCCGCACGTTTCCAAACTTCTTCAGCTATGCTGAGCAATTCTTCTTCCAGTTCATTCTCC
>DATFJO010000609.1:0-6193 GCA_035269145.1 Tangfeifania sp.
GGTTTTACTTTTATATTACGATATGCTTCGCGTATTCATAAAAACCCGGAAAAATCGCTGGTTTATAAAGAAGATGAATACTGGCGCCACAGGAACGAAAATACCGGCACAGAAATCAGCTATAAAACTCCCCGGGGTGCATGGGTGGCTTTTATTACATTGTCGGTGTTTTTAATGCTCTTCTCGGTTTTTTATCCCATGAGCATTCTGAAAATCGGGAACTCTGCAATTACATTTCCTGCTGTTCCTGTTGCCACCGGTTTGTTTATCATTTCAGGATTATTGACACTGCGTAAAACAGTGCATTATTTTATTCTGACACTGCTGACTTTTACCATCATTTTCCTGATTATCGGTGTGATGGGTTATGGCTGGTATGTAATGGAAATTGCCACGCTTTTCCTTGCGTTGGGAATATTTTCGGGGATTGCAGCCGGGAAAAGTCCCAATAAAATAACTACATCGTTTATACAGGGAGCACAGGATATTTTGCCCGCAGCATTAGTCGTTGGGCTGGCTGGCGGAATTATTGTCATTCTTGAAGACGGGAATATCATCGATACCATTCTTTACTCGGTTTCGCAATCGATGCAGGACCTTGGGAAAGTGGGTTCGGTGAGTGTGATGTACGTTATTCAGTCGTTCCTGAATATTTTTATTCCGTCAGGTTCGGGCAAAGCTGCACTTACCATGCCTATGATGTCACAATTCTCAGATTTGATTGGTATTTCGCGCCAGGCAACGGTGGTGGCTTTTCAATTTGGCGACGGATTTACCAACATGATTACTCCTACATCGGGTGTGTTAATCGGGGTGCTCGGAATTGCCCGTATTCCTTACGAAAAATGGTTTAAATGGGTGGCTCCGTTTGTGGTGATTCTGACTCTTTTGGGTTTTCTCTTACTGCTGCCGACAGTTCTAATGGATTTGAACGGATTCTGATTGAACCGATTCGTATTCTTTCAAAAAATTGGGGCAAATATCGAATCCATTTTCCCATGCAATTCCCCCACCAGGTTCAATAAACATTTTTTTAAATTTACTGTAGTCTAATAATTCATTTGTAAATCCTTTCCCAATTAATCCGCGCAGGCAAACAATTTTCTCTTCACCATCATTAAATTTCATCCAAACATTGAAATTCTTCAAAACTTTTATTTCAACAATTTCATTCATAACAAATTATTTTAATGGTTGAATTTTTTTCAATTGTGAAGGCTCTTTGGCTCTTTCCCAATTGTTCAGTAAATCATTTCTGTGTATAGATGCCCATTCCAATACCATTGAATGCGCTCTTCCCGGAATTTTCCCAGCCAGTACTTCCAATGTCTCAATACTATACTCCGCTTTCATTCCCTGGTATTCAGCATGAAAATGAGGCGGATTATGATCCTGAAAATACATCCGTATAATAATCCCGTAAAACCGTGAAATTTCAGGCATTTTTGACTCAAATTTACAAAAAAAACCTGCCCTTAAAAAGAACAGGTTGCAAATGTTTTATGTCGGCCGGGTGTATGTTATTCGTCAATCGAAATACATTCAACCGGGCAAACTTCTGCGCATGAACCACAGTCGGTGCACAATTCAGGGTCAATTACATAAATATCACCTTCGGAAATTGCATCAACCGGGCACTCATCAATGCATGTGCCGCATGCAATACATTCATCAGAAATTTTATAGGCCATAACAATGAAAATTTAAAATTTAACATGTTTAAAGTAAGCCACAAATGTACAAAGTTTGGCAAAATTACAAAGTAGAGTTTACATTAATTTACCTCCTTTGCAACGAACACCTTGCAAATTATTGGAAAACAACAACACCATTGCTCTGATAATTCATCGGAATGAATAAATCTTTCTAATTTTTGTTGTTTTTGTAATACCTGCAAACTTCCGTCAGTCCGCATTTTTCGCATTTGGGGTTACGGGCGGTGCAGGTGTACCTGCCATGCAAAATGAGCCAGTGGTGCGCTTTTGGAACCAGCTTTTCAGGAAGGTATTTCATCAGTTGCATTTCGGTGGCCAGCGGGGTTTTGGCATTTGAACTTAATCCAATCCGCGCAGCCACCCTGAAAACATGCGTGTCGACAGCAAGCGCAGGTTTTTGATAAACCACGCTGGCAATTACATTTGCGGTTTTTCGTCCCACTCCGGGCAATTTCTGCAAGTCATTCACATCATCAGGCACTATTCCGTTAAACAGTTCAAGCAGTTTCCGTGACATCCCAACCAGGTGTTTTGCCTTATTATTCGGATACGAGCAACTTTTGATGTACTCATAAATTTCATGAGGTTCAGCTTCGGCCATTTTTTCCGGAGTCGGATATTTTTTCAGCAGATCGGGAGTCAGCATATTTACCCGTTTATCCGTACACTGGGCCGATAAAATAACAGCCACAATCAAATAAAACGGGTTTTCGTAATGCAGCTCAGTTTCAGCAACAGGTATGGCTTTTTCAAAATACTGAATAACATATTCAAATAATTCCTTCTTTCGCATAATTTTAAATTTGCAATCAAAAATAATCGATTTTTTTTCAAAGAAGGTGTAACAAAAATCCATAAGTACAGTCATACTAAAAGAAGTTGCTTAAAAATCCGTTTCTCCCCCTTGTAGAAATGGTTTTAAGTTACCAATTAAACAGACGTAGAAAAGCCGGTGTTGACCGGCTTTTTTTCGTATCATTTCCTATTTTTGCCAAAAATTTATTAATGAGACCATTCTTACAAGCAGAGAATTTATCGAAACGCTGGGGTGAGCTGATGCTTTTCGAAGATATATCGTTTACCATTTCAGAAGGACAAAAAGTGGCCCTTATTGCCCGCAATGGCGCCGGTAAATCGACTTTACTCGATTTGCTGGCCGGAAAAGAAACGCCCGACTCAGGAATTATAACCATTACCAACGACATTGAAATCGGATATTTCGAACAGAAATCATCTTTAAATCCCAATCATACAGTTCTTGAAGAGATCTTTCAATCGGACAATGAAAAACTGAAAACGGTAAAAGAATTCGAGCTGGCAGTAACACATAATAATCAAAAACAAATTACCGAGATTTCTGCAAAAATGGATGAGTTGGGCGCCTGGGATGTAGAGGTGGAAATCAAGCAGATTCTTACGCAACTCAAAATAAACGAACTGGAAAAACCAGTCGGACAACTTTCAGGCGGGCAGCAAAAACGGCTGTCACTCGCAAAAGTTCTCATTAACAAACCCGATTTACTCATCCTCGACGAACCCACCAATCACCTCGACCTGGAAATGATTGAGTGGCTGGAAGCTTACCTCGGAAAATCAAAATCGACGCTTCTGATGGTAACACACGACCGCTATTTTCTCGACCGTGTTTGCAACGAGATCATCGAAATGGAGGACAATCAGATTTACCGCTACCAGGGAAATTACTCTTATTTCCTGCAAAAACGGAACGAACGGATCGAAAACCAACAAGCTTCGGTTGCCAAGGCCAAAAACCTGCTGCGTACCGAGCTTGAATGGATGCGCCGGATGCCCAAAGCTCGCGGAACCAAAGCAAAATACCGGGTCGATTCGTTTTACGATTTACAAGACAAAGCTTCACAAAAAATCAGTGAAGAAAACGTTGAACTCACTGTGAAATCATCACGCCTCGGAAAGAAAATTGTGGAAATAGAAAACCTCTCCAAATCCTACCCGGGAATAAAACTGATTGAAGACTTCTCGTACAAATTTTCGCGTTTCGAAAAGGCCGGAATTGTGGGTAAAAACGGAACCGGAAAAACAACATTCCTGGACCTGATTACCGGCAAGACTGAACCCGACAGCGGAACCATAGAGGTTGGGCAAACCATTAAATTTGGATACTACCATCAGGAAGGTATTTCATTCGATCCGAAAGAGCGTGTTATCGATACCGTGAATAAAATTGCAGAGTTCATTTTATTTGAAGACGGCACAAAAATGACCAGTTCGCAACTGCTCACGCGGTTTTTGTTTCCGCCTGAAACACAATACAATTATATTGAAAGACTGAGCGGTGGCGAGCAGCGCCGGCTATACCTCTGCACGGTATTAATGCAAAATCCGAATTTTCTGATTCTCGATGAGCCAACAAACGACCTCGACATTCTCACACTGAATGTGCTTGAAGAATACCTGAAATTGTTTCAGGGGTGTGTACTGGTTGTTTCCCACGACAGATTTTTTATGGATAAAATTGTGGACCACCTGTTTGTTTTCGAGGGAGAAGGAAAAATTTCGGATTTTCCTGGTGATTATACCACTTACAGGCAATCAGTCGGAAAAAAGGAACAAGAAGAAAACCGGCAAAAAACGGCAGAAAAAAACAGTGTTAAAAAAGAGAATCAAAAAAAAGTTTCTTCTTCAAAAAAGGAAAAAAAGAAATTATCGTTCAATGAAAAACGGGAACTGGAAAACCTTGAAAAAGAGATTGAAAACCTTGAAAAAAGAAAGGAAGAACTGGAAAACAAACTGAACTCGGGAAATCTCGATCATGAAGAATTATTCAAAAGCTCGGAAGAAATTACACAAATTAAATCACAGCTTGACGAAAAAGAATTTCGCTGGCTCGAGCTAAGCGAACTCGAATAATCAGAATTGGGGGTGCCTCAAACGCTAAATATCTTCAAAATCAACGTCGGTAAAATCCTTGCCTTCACCGTTGCTTTCAACCGGAACCTCTTCAGGCTTTTCTTTAGGCATTGGCACAGTTTTTTCTATTTCAGGTTGATTTTCATGAATAAACTGCACAACATCTTCCAGGCTTTCCATAAACTTATCAAAATCTTCCTGGTAGAGAAACACCTTGTGCTTTTCATAATGAAATTTACCGTTTTCAGAAAACTTCTTTTTGCTCTCGGTAATGGTTAGGTAATACTCGTCATTACGTGTGCTTTTTACATCGAAAAAATAGGTTCTTTTTCCTGCCCTGATGACTTTCGAATAAATCTCCTGCCTGAATCTTTCATCCGGCTTATTTCTTTCCTCCTTACTGTCAACGCTTTCCATTCTTTTTAATTTTCGATTTTTTTCCAGTTAGTTGTCTCAAAAATAAAAAAATAATTCAAATATTTTTTAGGAAAACAAAGAATCAGGCTTTCGCAGCTAATAATTCGTTAGTTTAAAATCAATTTAAATTGAAGGATTTATTCAAATTGTCTGAAATGCAAAAATTAGCTGTAAATTTTATTAGTTGCAGCCAGAAGTGTATTGTTTAAAAGTGAAACACGCGTCATTGGACCAACTCCGCCGGGGACGGGCGTTATAAACGTACATTTTTCAGCTACTTCGTCGAATTTAACATCGCCTTTGAGTTTAAAACCCGATTTTGTCTTATCAGATTTTACCCGGGTGGTTCCCACATCAATTACCACTGCACCTTCTTTCACCATGTTTTCACGCACAAACTCAGGTGAACCAATGGCAGCGATTAAAATATCGGCGCTCCGGCAAAGTTCCTCCAAATTTTTAGTCCGGCTGTGGGCAACTGTAACCGTACAATTGCTTGTTTTTTGCGACATCAGAATACTCAGCGGCCGCCCGACAATGTTACTGCGCCCTACAATCACACAGTTTTTTCCGCTGGTTTCAATGCCGTATCGTTTCAGTAATTCAACAATTCCGAAGGGTGTGGCAGAAACAAACGAAGGGAGCCCGATAACCATGCGGCCCACATTTTCGGGATGAAAACCGTCCACATCTTTTTTCGGATCGATGGCTTCAATCACTTTCTGCTCTCTGATATGTGCGGGCAGCGGCAATTGCACAATAAATCCGTCAATGTCGGCATCATTGTTTAACTCATCCACTTTTGCCAGCAGGTCTTCTTCAGTCACATCATCTTCAAAACGCACAAGTGAAGATTTGAAACCTACTTCATTGCAATCTTTAATTTTAAAGTTTACATACGTTTCGCTGCCGCCGTCGTGCCCCACCAAAACTGCCGCCAAATGAGGAGTTTTTCCACCTTGTTCTTTTATTTTGGCAACCTGGGCAGCAATTTCCTGCTTCATTTCTGCTGCCACTTTTTTCCCGTCAATCAGTTTCATTTATTTAGTTTTTTTTAGATAATTCTTATACATGTCATTTCTCGCGAAGCGATCCCTTTGGGAGACGAAGAATGAGGAGAAATCTCTCACAATTGAAACAGCTTTCTTCCCGAGAATTCGGGATGCCTCCTT
>DATFJO010000610.1:0-8495 GCA_035269145.1 Tangfeifania sp.
ATGCACCGGAATTCTCCATAATCCGCGACAAACTATGCAATCCGTTTAATTTTTTCACACGCTCATCTAAATCGTATGTTTTTTGTTCAAGCTGCTGACGGTATAAATCAACTTGCTCCACCACTGCTTCAATTGTTTCTTTTCCTGAATCGCTGATTGATTCATTTTTCAAAACCTCTCTGATTTTCTCAAATAATTCCGTCCGCTCCGAATTCTGGCTGTTCTTTTTCATATCAGCTATTTATAAAACATAAATCATTTCATGCATTTGCAAATGGCAGGATGATCCAATAATTTTATCGTGTACAAATTCACTACTTTGGTTTTTGCTTAATAAGTTTAATAAAAGATTTCCAATTTAACGATTAAATAAATATTTACCAATGCTACACCAAGGTAATTTAAAAACCTGTGAGGCGAACCTGAAAAACAAAAGGAAATTATAAAGCGCTGATAATAAAAAAGAAGAGGGCAGCTCAACAGCCGCCCTCAATTTTAACCCCCAAACACACATGCAATGCAGAACGCATTGCACTTCAAACATATTAAAATTCTTACAAACAACAAAAGAAAAAAACAAAAAATAGTAAATGATTTTTTCACCAGACGAAAAATACCGTTATTTCTACCATCTACCATCACATACAAAAATATGAATTAAAGACACTTACAATACATATATTATAATCATAAGTACAAATAAATATTTTCGTCCAATATCAGTTTTTTGGAAAGAAAAATTCAGCATTATTTCCGTAAGAAGAACTACAAAAAACTTTCTTTTCAGAAAAGAAGTTCATAACTTTGGTTAGCACGCTAAAATGAAAAAAATGAAACTAACCTACAAGCGTACCTGGCTTTTTGGTGTTTTAATTGCTTGCCCGCTTCACAAGCCGTTAGACTCCTGCCCTTTTAGTTATCTGCGTTATAACCCGAGAAGAATACAATTTGAATATATCGAAAGCCTTTCAAACAGTGAAGTTGAAACCCTGATTCGTTATCATAAAGACTGTTTTTTGCAACGGATTAGCAAAGGATATGTGATGGAACATTTTTAACCTGAACAATTCATTCTTCCATTTCAGCGGCTTTGCACAATTTGTCGTTTCAAATCTTCAGCCGGAATGTAACCGTAATTTCTGAAAAACTCTTTCCCGTTTTTATCGAGCAGCAACTGAGCAGGTACTGCCGAAATGCCAAAATACTTCATCACATTCAGACTGTTCTGATTCATGATATTCAGCACCATCACATTGATTTTCTCATCGGATGTTTGACGTATTTTTTCCAGCTCGGGCTCCATCCGCTTACAAATACTGCAACTATTCGATTTGAATTCGAGCAGAGTAAACTGAAAATCCTTTCCGTTTTTGGTATAATTAAACAGTGAATCGACCCACATTTTGCCCGAAACATTAACTTCGCTGCCAGACGTTTCGCGCATCTTTTCGGAGAGATAATCGTTTAGATTATCTTTTAAAGAGTACCCAAAAATCAGTAAGATTGCCATAAATCCCAAAACAAGAACCGGCCAGTATTTTCGAATCATTTTCACAGCACCTTGTTATTAAAGTGAATTTCGCCTGATAAATTCAAACGGACTTTTAATACGTCTGAAATTGCGTGTAAGAATCATTTCAGCAGCAGTGCGTCCAATTTCATCGTGGTTTGTAGAAATGGTAGTAATTCCGTTTTCCAGAATTTCTTTCACCGGATTATCGTTATATGCTACCACCCCCACATCTTTTCCAATCTTCCATCCCGTCTTTTTACACATTTTTATGAGCTGGTATAAATCGTCGTCAGAAACAATTACGTAGGCTTCATTTTTACGAACATTTGATTTATTCAACTTATCGATAACTGAAAATTCAATTTCATACACCTGGCAAAAAATCTGAAACCCCCGAATAATGTATTTGGAGTAGTACTGGCTAAGCGGAAATACCAGGTGAAGTTTTCTATACTTCCGAATCAAATCAATTGCCTGTCCCAGAGCTGTTTCAATATCCTTCTCATACTCCTGGTAAACAATCGGATAATCTTTTAATGCCGGCAAATTACGATCGACCAACAAAACCTTTTCACGGGGAATTTTTTTGATAACTCCGGCAATGTCCGCATTTTCATCCTTGAAATGAGGAAGAATCACATAATAATCGTAACCTGCCAGGTTGTTGTCAATAATTTTAGAGAATTGTTCCAAATCGTAGTTGTAAATAAAAACATCGACAGTTGCCTTGGTTCCCAATGTTTCTATAAAGGAATAATAGAGGCTTCTTTTGTAATTGCTCAGCTTATTAAAAATAAGTGCCACCTTTATTTGCCGGCCAACGTCAGTCTTGCTTACATAGTAACCTTTTCCGCGAACCGACGAAAGAATTCCTTTCTTTTTTAGATAAACATAAGCCTTTTCAACGGTATCGCGCGAGAGCAGCAAATCTTCACTGGTTTCATTAATAGATGGAATACGCTGCCCCTGCTTGAATATCCCGGATTCAATATCCGAAATAACCAGTGCTACCACCTGTTTGTATTTGGGTACTTCCGACTGATGATTTATTTTTAGATAGTCACTCATTTCAACATTTGAATAAACGACAAAAGTAAAAACGTTTTTCAAGAAAACCAGATTTATAAAGTCAATCGATCCAACTATTTTTCTAAACCTTTTGGGTATTTATTACGTTAAGTTGACTGAACGTAAAACATTCTGACATGAAGAATTTTATACCATTTATTTTACTGGCATTTTTTGCTTTTTCCTGCGCTCAGGAAACCGGAAATACACAAACGCTCACTCCTGATGCAGATAACGGGGGATTGATCCTGCCTGAAGGATTTTCTGCAATTATTGTGGCTGATGAACTTGGCCGCGGCAGACACATTGATGTGAATGACAACGGAGATATTTATGTGTCTCTTCGTCAGCACAGTGAAAACAACGGCATTGCCTGCCTGCGTGATACAACAGGTAACGGTAAAGCTGACATTATTGAATACGCCGGCGAACATGTGGGAACGGGAATCAAACTTCATAACGGATACCTCTATTTTGGAGCCGATAATGAAGTTGTCCGGTATCCCATGCAGGAAGGAGAACTGCTTCCGGGTAATACCTGGGAACGAATTGCCTACGGTTTTCCGCAAGAGGGGCAGCATGAAGCCAAACCAATGGAATTTGACGGGAAAGGAAACATGTACGTTACTGTTGGGGCACCTTCCAACGCATGCATGGAGCAAATGCGCACAAAAGGCTCGTGTGGCATGGATCCCTGTCCTCTGCTTGAATATTCAGGCGGCATCTGGCGGTTTGGCGAAAACACCCCCGACCAGCATCAATTAGAAAACGGCGAACGGTATGCCACCGGAATTCGGCATGCTGTGGCCACACGCTGGAACAAAACCGTGGATGAATTGTATGTGGTTCAGCACGGCCGCGATCAATTGCATTCATTTTTCCCGGAAATGTACACTACTGAAGAAAACGCACAATTGCCGGCTGAAGAATTTTTACTTGTAACCGAAGGTTCGGATTTTGGCTGGCCCTATTGTTATTACGACCAGTTGCAGGATAAAAAGGTGCTTGCACCGGAATACGGAGGCGATAAAACTACGCAGGGACGCTGTGAAGATAAAAAAGACCCGATTATGGCTTTCCCCGGACATGTGGCACCCAACGACCTGCTTTTTTACACCGGCGATATGTTCCCCGAGCGATATAAAAACGGAGCTTTCATTGCTTTTCACGGCTCCTGGAACCGCGCTCCGGAACCACAGGAAGGATATTACGTGGTATTTGTTCCGTTCGATGGTGAAAATCCCTCGGGCGACTGGGAAGTTTTTGCCGACGGATTTGCCGGCGAAGAAGTAATTGAAAGCACCAGCGATGCAGAATACCGTCCGTGCGGACTGGCGCAGGGACCGGATGGATCGCTTTATGTTGTAGACAGCAACGAAGGAAAAGTATGGCGAATCATTCATTCATAATAAAACAAAAATCAACATTTATAATCAGATGAAAATCAATTACATTATTCTGCTGCTTGCATTAACAATAAGCGCATGTGGCAGCAAAGGCCAGAAAAGCGAAGAGCAATCAGTTCAACAAACCAATGAAAGTGCAGAAACCAAATCAGAAATTCAACCTGATCATCCGGGCAAAAAAGTGTATGATTCGGTTTGCCTGGCTTGCCACATGGCCAATGGCTCAGGTGTTCCCGGAATGCATCCGCCGCTGATTGAAACCGAATGGGTAACCGGCGACAAAGAGCGGCTGATAAAACTTACACTCGAAGGAATGTCGGGAAAAATTGAAGTGAAAGGCGAAGAATACAACAGCATTATGCCGCCGCATTCACACCTCACCAACAAACAAATAGCCGATGTATTAACCTACATCCGCGGAAGTTTTGGAAACAATGCCAGTGAGGTTACTGTTGAAGAAGTGCAGGAAGTCAGAAATTCCTTATAGCATCGGTTTTAAAAATCGGTGGATAATTACTGACCCAAAATTTTAATAGTGGTGCGCCGGTTAAGCCGGCGCCCTTTTTTTGTTTCGTTGGTTGCTACCGGTTTTTTCTCTCCATAACCTTCAGCATTTAACCGCGAAGCTTCAATTCCGTGTGCAATCAGATATTGTGCCACCGATTGTGCCCGCAATTCCGACAGTTTTTGATTGCTCTCAGCACTTCCGGTGTTATCGGTGTGTCCCTGAATCTCCACTTTCAACCGGGGATTTGTTTCCAGAAACCCGACCAGTTTCTGAAGTTCGGGCTCCGACTGCGGCAAAATCCGGAAAGAATCGGTTTCAAAATAAATATTGTACAGGTTCATTTCGGCCCCCACCTGTACCGGCTGCAATTCAATTCTCAGGTTGTAAGGATCGTAAATCCGGCGGTGCTCACTCAACTCAAAAGCATCCGAATAAAAAAGGTATCCTTCTTTCGATACTGAAAAGGCATAATTTGCACCGGTTGGAAGGCAAAGCAATGCTTCACCAAAATGGTCAGTCATTTCTTTTCGCGATTTCCGACGGTTATCCGTAAGATTTACCAAATCGATAAAAGCCTGAACCGGCTCTCCCGAAATGGCATCTACAACCTGTGCATGCAAATAAGTAGCCGGAACCGGCCGTATCGATTTATCCATCCGGAACGAAAAAATATCGAGTCCTGTTTCAGAGCGCTCAGAAGCAAAAAAGGCTTTTTCGCCGCTGGTACTCACAAACAATCCTTGTTCGTTATTCATTGTATTCACCGGGTAACCAAGATTTTGAGGTTTCAAAAAAACCGAATCCTCTTGCATTTCAGCCATAAACAGATCGAATCCGCCCATTCCGGTATGAAAATCGGAGGCAAAATAAAATGATTTGTTGCTGGCATGAATAAAGGGTGAAATTTCATTGCCTGCTGTATTGATACTGTCGCCCAGGTTTACAGGTTCTTCCCATTCAAGCATCCCCATTTCGTTGGTTCCGGCGATCACAGTCCGCCAGATATCTTTTTGCCCTTTTCCGCCCGGACGGTTACTGGTAAAATAAAGCGTTCGCCCATCGGATGAAAAAGAAGGCTGTGCTTCCCACTTATTGCTGTTTAACGGAGGTCCGGCATTCACAGGGCGGGCCCATCGGCCATTTTTTCGGAAGGAATAATATATATCGCAGCTTCCCATTCCTCCGGCCCGGTTGCAGGCGGTAAAAAAAAGCATAGTACCGTCGGCCGATAAACTTTGTGCGCCTTCGTTTTCCGGTGTGTTCAGTCCGCTCATTGGCTCTGCTTTCCCCCACCCTGCCGAATCGCGTATTGAGATGTAAAAATCTTCCTGCGGAATTTGCCCCGGAAAATTCATCAGTCGCGTAATCACCAGGTTCCGGCCATCGATGCTCAGGCTCGGCCAGTATTCGTCAAAAGCAGAATTTACTTCACCGGGCAACCGTTCAGGCTGAAACTCTACCGGGTTGGCAAGTGCATTTAAGGCAAACCGGCAATTTTCAGCTTTTCGCTGCACCTCTTTTCCCCTTTCAGTTTCCGGATTTCCAACAGAGAGGTATTTTTCATAGGCAATTAAAGCATTCCGGTAATCTCCTTTTGAATAATGCGCTTCGCCCAGCCGGTAATAAATCAGAGGACTATCGGACAAACCGGCGGCCTTTTCAAGATAAACTATCTCTTTTTCTGTATTTCCGGTGCTGTTATAAATATCTGCCAGTAAAAGGCTGGCATTAATAAAAGTAGAATCGCGTTCCAGAATTTTCTCCGAATACCCGATGGCCTGCTTCAAATCGCCGGTTTTATAGGATTGTTCAGCACTTTCAAACCAACGAATGATGCGTTTATCCGTCTGGGCAATAGTACTATTCGACATTCCCAGAAAAATAAAAACCACAATCCATTTAGCCAGAAAACCTGCCGGGCATGGTTTTAAACGGTCAAAAAGATGATGAATACTGTAAAATTTCATTCGGATCAAAAAATCTGTATTAAAAAATGCAATGTAATTGTTTTTTGTATTTATTTTTTTTCCTAATTTGCCTTGTAAATAACAACTAAAAAAATAGTGTTTTATTTTTTTGAATGCACACTGAAAATGAAACGAAAAGTAAACAAAAAAAATTACACCGAAGCAGACAACTTCGAGAGAAAACCTAAAAAAAGTCAAGCTCAAAAAGAAAAGAGCTCAAAAAGAAAACTGTCAATCTACGACGATTTCGAAGATGATGATCTGGAGGACTACTACCTCAGCAGAGATGATGATTTCGATGAAGACGAAGAAGATTTAAACGAGTAACCTATAAGCAAAAAATCCTTTTTACATATTGATTCATCCCCTGGTTCCGGAGACGGAAAAAATTGAGGTATGCTTTTAAATCATTTAAACTTGTACCGGGTCAATCTTTTATCACCGGTTTTAACCAGTATACCTTTTTCAACTGCTTTTTTCAGGTCGCGACTTGCAGTTGCTGATGATATATCTTTATTATTTCTCAGATAGTCTTGTCTTGAAAACTCGCTGCTTCCAATTATATCTCCAAATAATTCAATTCGTCCTTCATCACTTAGTGTCAAATTTTGAATTGTCAGCAATTCACTCAATGCTGACTGGATTATTTCAAGCATAAATTCAATAAAGATTGTGGAATTTCCCAAATTGTCTGACTCCCCCAATGCATTGTAATAATCCTGTTGCCTGTCTTTAATAAGTTTCTCAACAGGAAGAAATTCAAATACTTTGGAATAGTCACGCAAAATAAGTGTTTGCCACAACCTTCCCATTCTTCCGTTTCCATCGGTAAACGGATGTATAAATTCAAACTCGTAATGAAAAACGCAGCTTTTAATTAAAAGTAAGTCATCGTCATTTTCTAAATAATTAAATAAATCATTTATCAAAAACGGAACTCTTTCTCCGGGAGGTGCAACATGAGTGATATTGCTGCCTTTAGCTATTCCAACCGATGTTTTTCGGAACTGGCCCGGATTTTCCGTTAATCCCTTCATAAACAATTTATGTGCAGCGCACAATGAACTCACACTATTGGGATTGAAACTATTCAGCCTGGAATAGACTTCAATTGCATTCTTAACTTCAATAATATCATTTAAGGGGGCTATAATTCGCTGGTTATTAATCAAGTTAGTAACTTGTTTAACAGTTAGGTTGTTTCCTTCAATCTCCAAAGACGACTGTATCGTTTTTATCCGGTTCTTTCTTCTAAGTTCTGCCGGAGGCTTTGTAAGTTTTGCAGCTTTAATCTCCCCAATTTGTTCCGAAATCGATGAAATTAATTCCAGTATTTTTCCCGTTATTTCATAGGGTGGTTTCATTATATTTTTTGTGATAGTATCATTTGATAGTATCAAATATAATTGTTTTATGAATAAAAATGAAAATCAGAGCAAATTACCGTTAATTTACATTGAAGTATGTGATCCTCCAAGAAAAGCCTCCACTCCCGGATAATTGTATTTGGCACGGGCAATTTTTTCAGGAAAACAGAAGTAGGTAACTAAAGCAGAGGCACAGGCTTCGTTTTGCCCGTCGAAAAGTGTGCATTCGAGTTTTGCCAGACGTTTTTCCGTTTTAATTAGTTTTCCCCTCACTGAAATTTCTCCTTTTTGAAGATACAATGGTTTATGGTAGTTGATATTCATTTCGGAAGTTACACCCGATGTTTTCAATTTAACAAACACAACCCAGGCAGCAATTTCATCTAACAGAGTCGCCTGTATTCCGCCATGCAACACACCCATCCAGCCTTCGTACCTTTCATCCGGAGTCCATTTGGCAAGCATCTCGTCGCCATCTTCCCAGAATTCAAGATGCAACCCGATATCATTTCCGGGTGAACATCCAAAACAGTTGTACTCCCCTTTGGAAGCCATTTTAGCAAACGGATTGGTTATTTTTCTCATTTGATTTGGTTTGGTTTAAAAAGAGAACAGGCCGGTAATGAGCCAGCCTGTTTTATCAATATTGAATGCTTTAATTATTTC
>DATFJO010000611.1:0-3510 GCA_035269145.1 Tangfeifania sp.
TCGGTTAATAAAATGGGCTGTTCAACCCTGAATAACGCACTTGTTTCGAAATTTTCGTTGGTGTACCATTCTGAAACACGGTTATCGAACCGGCGGTTCCGGCTGAACATTACCGGAGTAACATCGAGTGAAAACCGCGATTTCAAAGCGGCACGCTGCGCCTCCAGACTTTTTTGGAACCGCTCGAGATTGAGTGATGAGCGCCTCAAATCAGGACTTCCGGTTTCGGCAAAATCAATTGCCTTTTCGAGAGTAAGTACTTCCTGTGCATTGGTTCCTGAAATGATAAAAACCATTATCAAACCAACGAAGATTGTTTTTAACATGCGTTTTTTTGTTGTTAAAAGATTCATATCTAATAGTTTATTATTTTACAGTTTTATGAGTCTTACGGCATCAGCAAAAACTATCCGCAATTCCGATTCGTTGCTCAGTTCAATCAGGGCAGTGTCGGGTGAAAAATAGAAAGAACCCAGGTTGTTCCAGCCTTCTTCGGCACTTTGAATGCTGAGTGATTGTTCTTCTGCACCATCGTCGCTGTGGATGGTAAAATGGTATTCTCCGCGTTCATCATCGCCTCCGCGGCGTCCGAATCTTCTGGATTTGTACAAATGATACTGTACATCATAATAACCGGGTTCGGTAATGGGAACATGCCACTTTGCTTTTAGCGAGCCGTCGCCCGATTTGACATACATTCCGGAGCGGATATATTCGCCATAAAATTCAGAATTGGTAACGGCGGTCCAGTTTGATGGCGGGCGCCAGTAATTCATTCCTGAATATTTTTTGCTGCCCTCAATTTCTTCATCTTCCAGAATCCATCTTTCGAGCAGGCTGATATCTTCGGTTACGGTGACTTCAAATTCCGGATCTTCGTTATCCACAATTATTTCGTCCTGCGATTCCGATTGTACCGGCGTATCTGAAATTTTTACTCCTTCTTCAGGTTTCGCTTTCGGATCTTCTTCCACATCACGCAATCCATCCATAATCATTTGCGGAATATTTTGCGAAGTAAGCGTATTAATCATGTACATTCTCGGGTCGGCATCGAGCATGTAGGTTGCTTCTTTGGTTTGATGAGGTTCGAGATAGACCAGTTTGTTTATCATGTTTTCGTCGCCCGAAGGGCCACCAAAACCGCCTCTGCGTCCCCCGCCCTCAAGCCGGAATGAAATCTTTACAATTCCTTCGATATCGGAAAAATTGGTAATTTTTAGCGATACTTTGGTTTTCATCATGTCGCCGGTTCTTACTTTCACAGCTTCAACCGGAGAAAACAGGTAGCCCGGGAGCGAAGTGGCCTGAAACCATTCGTCCATCATTGGTGAGAGTTCAATACCAAACTCTTGTTTGATGCGTTGGTCGAACTGCTCGAATTCAATATTTTTGAACTGGTATTCTTTCAACACTTTTCTCAGAAATTCTTCAAATTCCTCTTGTCCGGCTTTCCATTCCACCATCGAAAATAAAACCTCTCCTTTGAGTTTGACGACATTGTCGATGATTTTTTTCTGGTCCGGATCCGAAATGATTTCTTCAAAAGTGCTGTCCTGCAGTGCAATGTTTGCCAGTTCGTCGTCGCTCATTCCCTGCATGTTACGCATCCAGGCTCCGCGCATGCTGGTCGACTGGCTTTTCAGGTAGGCTTCAAAAATCCGGTTGGTAATCGGCCATTTATCAGATTGTATATTGTTCTGAAAATTATAGAACATTGGGAAAATAAAATAGGGATTCGGAAATTCCTCTACGCTGAAACCACCTCGTCCTCCCTGGAAATCGGCAGCCATTTCTTCAGTGAATGTATTCAGAAAATCAAACAGCAACCGGATTTGTATATCTTCTTCGGTCATATTATTGTCGCCGCGGCGCCCCCAGCGCTGCATTCTTTTTTTCATGCCTTCGAAATCGGCTTCGCGAATGAGGTACCCTTTTTCAGGAACGAGCACCTGCTCTGGCTGAACGGCTTCGTATCGCGATGTCCACATGCGCTGATAGGTTTTGAACTGGGCCGGAACTTCTACCAAAAACAGACGGTCGAAGGCATAATCGAGGTTGTAGGTTATTTCAAAATCGTTCAAACGTTCATTAATAAGTGTGGGGATGGTATCATTTATTTCATCGAAAGTACCGGTAAAATAGTTGTGGCCATCAATGAGCCAGAGACCGAATTCAATGCTGTCCTGCACAATTTTTTGCTGGACGTAATTGCCGATTGCCAGCGAAATTTGTGTCAATGGCACTTTGTTTTCAAAAGTAAATTCTCCTTCTGAAACCTCGTTGATTTCACCTTGCGAAACGGCCTGCAGCCCCGGTGTGGTTTTCACCCTGAAATCGAAATCGATGAATTCGGGATGGTTCCAGCTTACATCTTCGGTGCTGTAGGTTACACCGGTTTTGGGATACCAGTTGGCTTCGGAGGTAAGCAATACATAATCCGGGTTTAAAAAAGCGTATCTTTTATCGACATTCAGCATAAATTTTCCGAATTTTTCCTGCCGGGTTTCTTCATCTATATCCAGGTAGCAACTGGCTTCTTCAATTGTGCCGGCGTATTCAATCTCAAGTGTTCCCTGTTCATCCGGGGCAAGATTGAAATTTTCGGTTGCCACTGCAAGGTGGTATTCCCGAAGAAAAGGAATTTCGCTGCCGTTCCATTTTAAGCTGTTGATTTTTAATCCGTTGTTCAGGCTGATTATGAGTTTTTTGATTTCGTTTCCATTTTCATTTTTGAGGGTCATTTTTGAAAGTGCTTCTATCTGGTTTTCCTTGTGTTCGAGGGTTATGGAATGTTTGAGTGTTGCAGGAAAGTCTTCTTTCACATATTCGTTGTTCAGTTCAACCAAATGACTGCGTAAATTTTCGGTTGTTTTAAAATCGCTGATGTGCAAATATCCCAGGTAGCTGCCGGTTGCAAAAAACAGGATTCCGAAAATAAGCGAAAAAACAGTCATGGATTCTGATTGCGGAAGTCGTTTCAACAGGAAGATAGTCAGGAAAATAAAGCCGAGGCCCAGTGAAAGGTAAATACCGCGGTGAACCAGAATTTTGTCGAGGTTGCCAAATCCTACAATGTCGGAACTCAACATGGGTATATTGAAAGCCATGTAATCAAAAAGGTAATAATACTTTGCCTGTAAAAGAAAAAGGGTAATCCCGATGTAACCCAGAATCAGCACAAATGTGATGGCCTGGTTACGGATAACACTCATGAGCAGGAATGAAAGCCCCATGATAAAAATGAGTGTGGGCACACTGATAAGAATTAGGTAATAACCGTAAGCTTCCCAATTTACGGAGGTACCTTGTGAGAGGATATTAAAAATGAGGGCCATGATTACTACGGCAACATTTAAAACAAGAAATACCTGAAGGTTTCCCCAGGTTTTCCCAATTACATATTCGCCGTTGGTCATCGAGCGCATATAAATTACCTCGGTTGTATCGAGCTTTTTGTCGCGTTTTAAAAAGTCGGAAGCCAGGAAAACAGCAATAACTGCCTGTGCA
>DATFJO010000612.1:0-2512 GCA_035269145.1 Tangfeifania sp.
GGAGGAATTTCCGGGCATTTTTGGGTGTGTCAACAGGAAGGTATGAAACAATGTCGGCCAGCGGATAATTTTTGCGGATTTCGTAGCCCGAGGGTGAGAAAAAAGTGAGGATGATGCGGTATTCGGGATGTTGATCTTTTATTGCTTCAATAAGTGGCCGGCCCTGTTCAAATTCACCCAGCGAAGCACAGTGAACCCATATATAGCGGGCGTTTGTTTCAATTTTTTGGGCCAGTTCCTTTTGCCAGTTTTTCCGGCCTTTTACAAACTTCCGTGCTTTTGTATTAAATGGCGCTGCGAGGTGCGTAATCAGCGAATAAAATAAAATGCCCGCTCTGTATACGTAATTCATTTTTCTGGATGTTGCAGGTTGATTATGCTTCTGTTTTTCAGGTACTCAAAAATGGTCAGGTTCATTAGCAATAAAAGGAAAAAGTAGAAGAAATCTTCGATGGGAATTGTAAAAATCCGAATTCCCAGGTTGTGTGCATCATTGTATTCTACCACAGGAAGTGCTGTCAAAAAACCGTTCACTATTAAAAATGGAACCAGTGAAATCAGCCATGCAAGATAAAATTTGGTAAGATGCTGTTTAAACCGGTTTCTGAAAATGGTATATCCAAAATAAATGGTCAGCAAAAAGAAGTTGAAAAAAGTGTAAAGTCTTTCACGGAAAAAATAAGCCGTTAATGCAAAAGCAACAAGCAACACGAGGCTGACACCTAAAAACAGGTTGGGTTTTTCGAAATTGGGCAATTGTACTTTCAGCACTTCGTAAATAAAAACCGTGGCATACGGGATGGCAATAAAAAACAACCACTCTTCTACCGGCAGGTTTAAAATGTAAATTCCCAACAAATATTCAGGATTGAAACTCCAGATACCCAGCTCCTCGAATCGTAAATCCCAGATAATGAAAATAGCTCCTGAAAACAGGATGGCGGGCAACAGGTATTTTAGTTTGGTATAAAACCTTACCTGCTTCTCAAAGCTGAAAGCCAGCGGAACGGCCATTGTTCCCAGCATCAGCAAAAGGTATGTAAAATTTTTAAACTCCATTTCAAGTTGTTTCGCGCAAAGTTAATTGAAAATCCCAAAAATTGAGATTTCTTATAAAAGGCAAAAAGGTACAATTTGTTTATGAAGAAGAAAAAATTGTATTTTTAAACAAAGTTTACAGAATGAATACGATAGAATTGAAGAAAAATTTTCATCAACTCATTGACAAAATAGATAATGAGTCGTTGTTAAAGGATTTTTATGAGCTTTTGAAACATCGCGCCACCAATGAAGGCGAATTGTGGAACAACCTTAGTAATTCTGAGAAAGAGGAATTGTTGCTTGCTTTGGAAGAGAGTAAGAATCCTTACAATCTTAAAAATCATGATGAGATGAAGAAGAAACATAAGAAATGGCTTTAGAAATCTATTGGTCGAAGAGGGCTGAAAAACAACTTGACGAGATTCTACTTTTTCTTCAGAATGAGTGGGGCGAAAATGTAACCAAAAATTTTGCAAAAAAGATATATAATTTTTTAGATCTTCTTTCAAAATACCCTAAGCTTGGAACCATCGAAAATAAGGAAAAGCAAATCAGAGGCTTTCCAATAGTGAAGCAAGTGAACTTGTTTTATAAAATAGATAAAGGCAGAATAATATTGCTGAGTTTTTTTGATAACCGCCAAAATCCGCAAAAAAGAAAATTTTAGTTTTTAGGGTTGAAAAACCAACGTGGTCACACTCCGCGGCGCAACCTTTAGTTCATCGCTGATTTTATACTCACCAAGGTAATTCAAATCATGCCGATCGGATGTTTCATAAACTTTTGCTTTTTCTGAACTGCCGGGCATGTCGATTTTAAGCATCTTTTCTGAATTTCCACGATTCAGGATAACTGCCACCAATTCTCCGGTTTTGTTTTGAAAGGCTGAAATTTTTACTTCAGGATTTTCCGGATATTCTGCTGAGATTCGTTTGGCTCCGGGTCGGATAAACCGGGAGTAGTTCCCAAGCGCCCACAAAAGTTTTGATTCATAAATAGTTCCGTCGGTTTTGCTTTTATCGATATAAACGAGGCCGTCTTTAAAATCGTACGGACTGACCGCCAGCCACCATTGCCAGGCGCTGGCGTTGGCAATGGTCAAATCGGCATGAATGACGTTGGTCACAAACAGTGCAGTTTCCATTCCCAAATCACGGCCGTTTCCTTTAAAACCATCGTTATCGCCCAGAATACAGAACTCACTCATCCAGAATTCAAGTTTAGGATCAACAGTTTGAATTTCATCGTGGAGCCTTGTGCGAACTTTTCTTAAAACTTCATCATTTGTAGTTGTAAAATAGCTGTGTGCTGCAATTTTATGTGCAACGTTCGGAATGTCGCCCACATAATTTTCAGATGACGGCGAAAAAAATTCCCTGATTTGATTTCCCCGCTCGGCATCGTTGGCTGCTTCGTATAAATGGTTGAGCTGGCCAGCTTCCGTAATTTCAATTTTGGTTGACAGTGAAGC
>DATFJO010000613.1:0-3745 GCA_035269145.1 Tangfeifania sp.
GCCTTGACATAATTTCCGCCGGCAAGGTGCACCGCATCAGGAATTTGTTCTTTTTTGATTCCTTCCGCTTTTTCCAGTGCGTTTTTCATCGATTCATTGTCGATGAATGGAACTTTCAACAATTGCGCCCGGGAGCGGATAGTGGTAATAATCGATTCTTCGTCTTCGGTAACCAGTAGGAAAAGTGTTTTGTTGGGCGGCTCCTCAATCAGTTTGAGCAGTTTGTTGGAGCAGGCCGGATGCATTTTTTCGGGCAGCCAGATGATCATCACTTTAAATTCAGCCTCAAATGATTTAAGGTTCAGCTTTCGCATAATTGAATCGCTCTCCCGCTCGTAAATCAATCCCTGCGCATTTTCATTTTCGATGAACCCCAGCCACTGACTCAGCGTGAAATACGGTGTTTTTTTTACCATTTCGCGCCAGCGTGGCAGAAAATCGTCGCTCACAGGTTTTTTGAATTCTTTGGTGGGGAACACCGGGAAAACAAAATGCAAATCGGGGTGTGCCATTTTCTGGTATTTCCGGCACGAGGGGCACTCGCCGCAGGAATCATTTTCTGCGCGGTTGCGGCACGAAACAAATTGAGCAAATGCCAGCGCCAGTGCCAGCTTTCCGGTTCCCTCGGGGCCGGTAAACAGTTGTGCATGGCTAATCCGTTCCTCTTTTACCGAGCGGATCAACCTTTTTTTTATCTCTTCCTGACCAATTACATCTTTGAAAAACATTCCCCAAAAATAAACTTTTAAAACCTGAAACAACAACCTGCAAATCCCAATTTTTAAAAAATTTTCAAAATCCCAAAATTGATGAACGGATTATTGAGCCGTTAACTTTTAAATTCCAAAAAAAAACGATTCGAGGTGTTGTACAAAAACGTGGTTACAAAAAGAACTTAAATCCGAAAGAAAAGACTAATGCATCTTTCGGGGGTGATGTATTTACCCAGGATTCTTGTTGCCAGCCCAAATCATTGAAGGGGCTTTTGTTATCGATGTTTTCGCCGCCGAGTGTGGCCCAGGTGGCTACCTTGTTTGAAATCAGTATTTCTGCCCCAATGTTTATACCATAGTAGAAATGAGGATTGGTAGTGTATGTGCTTTTAAATTCTTCTCCCTGCTCCGGGGTTACCTTTCCTTCCGAATTGATAAAGTACAAACCAGGGGCAAATTCCCCGAAAAGCCAAATGCCTGCTTCAGGGAACAGATTCAGATAAAATTTTGGAGAAACACTTATCACCTGTGTATTAGCTCTGTAATATTGCCATCCCATAAATATTGGCTCATATTTTTCGTTGAATTCGTACCGGTCATTTTCGTCCAGATATTGTACACCAGTTTTCCAATTCAGCGAAATACCCAGAAAATCATAAAGTCTTAATTCATAGTTAAGTCCAATAAAATGGTAATTAAAATCGGCCAAAAAATCATCTGTGAGTGCGCCGCCGAAATTTAAAACCAAACTGTGTAGTTTTGACACAGCATCAAATTCTTCCGAAGACGCGTTACTGTAATTCATATAAAAATTACCATCGCGTGGCGTTTCTCCGGCATGAAGCTGACCTGATACCAGAAAAAAAAGAAAGGCGAACAGTGTGGTTTTGTTTATTTTATATTTCATAACGATAAAAAGAAAAAACAGCAGCTAATTAATAGCTGCTGTTTTTATAACTATCATTTAGCAAGTAAGTTGTACCCTAAATTAAGTTGCATCATTATTGGGAAGAACCCGGAATTCCCTTTTGTATCAAAATAATACACCGGTCCTAAATCAAAAAGAAAATGAAATCTTCCGTAAGCTCTTTGAAGGCCCCAGGTTGGACCAAAAGCGAAATCGACATTGTCTTTTCGAATTATATTATGTGATTCAATTTCATTGAAATTGGTTAACAGCCGGATACCCCAATAGTTGCCGGAATTATAGAGTAAGCTTTTCCCCTTATTTGCCCTGGAATTTCTGTTGTATATTTTTTTATACGATAAGTCCAAAAAAGGAGAAATAAAATAATTAAAACCATGAGCATGGCTTAAGTTTTTATAGCTTCCACTTATACCAATACCTGCATTTGCAGAAATTGTGGACTTTGCTGATATTGGAAATTCTATTTCAACACCCGGACTAAGAAAATTAGCTCTAATAATTTTCTGCAAATCACTTTTTGTTTCTTGTGCAAAAGAAATGATGCTAATAAAAATAAATAATGCACTTAATGCTTTTTTCATCTTTCTTTTTATTCAAAGGTTAATCCAACTAACGGCGAGCCCACAATTTCAAAACAAAATTGAATTTATATTTTAATTTCCAAGGGCTGGCCTGGGTTTAAAAATCGTTGCAAATGTATTTGTTTTTATAAAAAAACTAACAACGGGTTATAAAAAATGCGGTTTAAGGCGGTATTTAGAATTTATTTAGATAGTGCCCCATAATGATTTATGTGTTTTGGAAAACTAATCAGGGTACGTTTGAATTTTACTTCAACATTAAATTATCCAATGGCTGAAAAAGCGACTGTTTCTTGCGGATTTAATTTTTTATCTTTGATTACTTTTAGAAAACCAAAAAATAGAAAAGATATGCAAACAATTCAGAGCTACGATTTTTCAGGAAAAAAGGCGTTGATTCGCGTCGATTTCAACGTGCCTTTAAATGATAAATTTGAAATTACCGACGATACCCGCATGCAGAAAGCGCTTCCAACAATTAGAAAAGTGATTGAAGATGGCGGTTCACCGCTTATTATGTCTCACCTCGGACGTCCGAAAGGCGGGCCGGAAGATAAATTTTCTTTGCGTCACCTTGTCGATCATCTTTCGGAATTGCTTGATGGTGCGACTGTTAAAATGGCACCGGATTGCATTGGTAACGAAGTGAAAAACATGGCCAATGAATTAAAACCGGGGGAAGTTATGCTGCTGGAAAACCTTCGTTTTCATGACGGAGAAAAAGGCGGCGACGAGGAATTTGCCAAAAAATTAGCCGAAAACGGCGACTGCTGGGTGAACGATGCATTTGGTACAGCTCACCGTGCACACGCTTCCACAGCGGTAATCGCAAAATTTTTCCCGAACGATAAAATGTTTGGTTACCTCATCGAAAGCGAAGTGGAAAGCCTCGACAAAGTGGTGAAAGAACCAAAACGGCCGCTGACAGCAATTATGGGCGGCGCCAAAGTTTCATCGAAAATTACCATCATCGAAAACCTGCTTGACAAAGTAGATAACCTGATTTTGGGCGGCGGAATGACGTATACTTTTGTGAAAGCCAATGGCGGCGAAGTGGGTGATTCAATTTGTGAAACCGACTACCTGGATACTGCCAGAAATATCGAGAAGCTGGCAAAAGAAAAAGGAGTGAACCTGATTATGGCTACCGATGTGCTGGCAGCCGATGATTTCAGCGAAGATGCCAATACACAGGTGGTACTTGCAACTGAAATTCCGGAAGGATGGCAGGGACTGGATGCCGGCCCCAACAGCATTGCAAAATTCAGAGAGGTGATTGAAAAATCGGCTACCATCCTTTGGAACGGACCTGTTGGTGTGTTTGAAATGGAGAAATTTGCCGAAGGCTCTAAAGAAGTCGGCAGGGCCATAGTGGAAGCTACCCAAAATGGTGCGTTTTCGCTGGTAGGCGGTGGCGACTCGGTTGCCTGTGTCAACCAATTTAACATGGCCGATGGAATGTCGTACATTTCAACTGCCGGTGGCGCACTGCTCGAGTACTTAGAAGGAAAAACACTTCCGGG
>DATFJO010000614.1:0-3461 GCA_035269145.1 Tangfeifania sp.
TTCGCCGCAACTGGAATACCTGAAACGTTCGCTGATTATTTTGACTGACGATTTTGAGCAGGCAGTGAAAAAAGTAACTTCAACTGAAGACAATGAATTCCTCGATTTCCATGCCCGCCGCTTAGTTGAAATGGCAGGTCACATCATTATGAGCTATTTGTTATTGCTGGATGCCAACCGCGAGGAATCATTCCTGCGTTCAGCCAAAAATTATATCAATTTTGCCAAGTCGCAGATTAAAGCAAGCGCCGAGTACATTCGCGTTTCTGAACTGAGTGATTTGGGTGAATACAAATTTGAATTGTAGTTTACAGAATTTGTCAATTTTTTTTGTGATTGCGGATTTGAAAAATCCGCGTCCCGGCCCCGTCAGGGTATCAAACCCCTGACGGGGCTGAATTTTCTTAATCGGCGAATGCAATTCGCCGATCCCAAAGGGAGATGCGATTTTTAATCGCGTCATTTTATTTATTAGCTTTTTGATATTAATTTATTCTCTAAAACTTCTAAATTAACTTCCTGATCATCTTAACGTAACAAAACTTTTTTACTTTTGCACGCCAATTTGAAAGCCCCTCCCAACCTCCTAAAGGGGAGGAGAAAGAAAGGCAATGAATTACATTTATAAAGGATTGAAAATGACAGAAATTAGAAATATAGCCATTATTGCCCACGTCGACCACGGGAAAACCACGCTGGTCGACCGGATGCTGCACCAGGTAAAACTGTTCAGGGAAAACCAGGATATGGGAGACCTTATCCTCGACAGCAACGACCTGGAACGCGAGAGAGGAATTACCATTCTTTCGAAGAATGTTTCAATACGTTACAAAGACACTAAAATCAACATCATTGACACACCCGGTCACTCCGATTTCGGAGGTGAAGTGGAGCGTGTGCTGAACATGGCCGACGGCGTGTTGCTCATCGTGGATGCGTTTGAAGGCCCCATGCCGCAAACCCGGTTTGTACTGCAAAAAGCCATTGATCTGGGGCTGAACCCCATCGTGGTAATCAACAAAGTGGATAAACCGAATTGTACACCCGATATTGCCCAGGAAAAAGTGTTCGATTTGATGTTTGCACTGGAAGCGACTGAAGATCAACTGGATTTCCCGACAGTGTTCGGTTCGTCGAAAGCCGGCTGGATGGGACCTGACTGGAAGGAGGAAACTACCGATGTAAGTTACCTGCTCGACACCATTCTGGAACACATTCCGGCGGCCACACACAAAAAAGGTTCGTTGCAGATGCAGATTACTTCACTGGATTATTCTTCTTACACAGGAAGAATTGCCGTTGGAAAAGTCACCCGAGGTGAATTTGTGCCCGGGTCGCAGGTTTCGCTGGTAAAACGCGATGGGCGAATCATAAAAACAGTTGCCAAAGAGATTTATTTATTTGAAGGATTAGGAAAAGAAAAAACAAAACAACCGGTTCCGTCGGGTGAAATTTGTGCCGTGATGGGGCTGGAAGGTTTTGACATTGGCGATACGGTTGCCGATGCCGAAATCCCTGAAGGACTGACGCCAATCCGTGTCGATGAACCCACCATGAGCATGTTGTTTGTGGCCAGTAATTCGCCATTTTTCGGAAAGGACGGAAAATTTGTTACCTCCCGTCAATTGAGGGATAGATTGTACAAGGAAACCGAGAAAAACCTGGCCCTCAGGGTGGAAGATACCAATTCGGCGGATTCATTTTTGGTTTTCGGTCGTGGAATTCTGCATCTTTCCATTTTGGTGGAAACCATGCGCCGTGAAGGTTACGAAATGCAGTTGGGACAGCCCAAGGTGCTTATCAAAGAAATCGACGGTAAAAAACACGAACCCATTGAGGCGCTCACTGTCCATGTTCCCGATGCTTTTTCAGGAAAAGTAATCGAACTGGTTACCCAGCGCAAAGGCGATATTGCCAATATCGAGGTAAAAGAAGATCGCGCCCACATGGACTTTTTAATTCCGGCACGCGGGTTAATTGGGCTGCGGAACCAGATGCTCACTGCCACCGAAGGCGAAGCAATTATGGCCCACCGTTTTTACGGTTACGAACCCTGGAAGGGTGATTTGGGAGTGCGCAGAAACGGTGCATTGATCGCCCTGGAAACCGGAACCGCCATCGCTTATTCCATCAACAAAATGCAGGACCGCGGCAGGTTTTTCGTGAACCCGGGAGAAGAAGTTTATGCCGGTCAGGTAGTTGGTGAGAATACCCGACAGGATGATTTGACTTTAAATATCACCCAAACAAAAAAATTGACCAATATGCGAGCTTCCGGATCGGATGAAAAAACCAGTATTGCCCCAGCCATCAAGTTTTCGCTTGAAGAAGCGATGGAATACATCAGAACCGATGAATACCTTGAGGTGACCCCAAAATTTATGCGTCTAAGGAAAATTCTGCTGAACGAGAACGACCGGAAGCGACAGGCAAAAGTGGTGATAGATAATTGAATCATTGTTCAATCCGGATAAAAATATTTCAATATCTTTGGAAAAAAAGATTGGTTATGCATTCTATTCGGCTTAAAATAAGTGATAAAATATACGACAATGTATTGTGGTGGTTAAGCAGGTTTTCGAAAGATGAGGTTGAAATCATTATTGAAGATTCCGATGAGCAGGCTTTTGAGGAAAACAAAAAATATCTTTCGGAAGAATTAAATGAAATCCTCGAAGGTAGTGCTAAATTTCTTACTGAAGATGAAGCTGAATACAGGTTGGAAAAGATGATAAAAAAGAATGAAAATCGTTTATAAAGAATCTTTTATCAATCGATTGGAAAATCAACTTGAATACATCTCTTTGGATAGTCCTTCAAGGGCGAGAAAGTTTAAAAATGAGATATTGAACCGCATAGCCAAAACCAAACGAAATCCCTGGCAATTTCGAAAATCTGTTTATTTTAACAATCCAAATATCAGAGACCTTATTTTTAAAGGATATACCATTGTTTTTCGCATTAATCAGGATACTATTGAAGTTTTCGGTTTTTTGAAATTTCAGAAATTCCCATTCTGAATTATGGGTACCTTAATTCTACCGGCATGTTTTTGTTAAGCATGTTATAATTTTAAAAATATCAATAATGCGAATTTCAAACGGGATTATGCCATTTTTTTGCCCTGCTGGCGCGCTTTTGTAAAGAGTGCCGTAATTATTATCCGGAAATTAAAAAACTGCTCTTCCGCTGTTTAAATATTCTTTAATTGAGGATACATGCAATAATTTCTCTCTTTTCTCCGGCTCCAGTTTAATTCCCTTGTTTCCGGCGATTAGTGATTCCAGAGGTATCCCAAGATAGCGGTTTAACAGAGTTATCATTTTTAAAGTCAGTGATCTTTTTCCATTTAAAACCTCAGAAACCCTTGTTTTTCCGCCAAAAAGAGGTGCTACATCAGCTTGTTTTAGGTTCATTTGGTCCATTCTGAACTTAATGGCTTCAATAGGCGACGGAGCTCC
>DATFJO010000615.1:0-2080 GCA_035269145.1 Tangfeifania sp.
CATTCGCCTTCTTTTCGGTTTTCAACAGGTTGCTGCATCAGTTCCATAACTGACCACCATTCCTGCGTTTTCGGATCGACAGCCATTTTTGCCATGTCGGCATCAAAATCATCGCCGGTGTATTCCATGTAAGCAAACAAAAATCTATCCTTTTGAAAAATGGAATAATTTTGAATGTTACAATCTTTGATTTTCTCCAATATTTCGGGCCACACGGCTGCATGATATTTCTTGTATTCTTCAAAATGTTCAGGTCTCACTTTTATTAACTGTCCAAATCGTTTCATATCGGTTATTTCTTTTTACTGAATTCATTGACTGCGTTATACATTGCTACTATATTTTGCGGGGGTACATCGGGTAAAATATTGTGTACTGTGTTAAATACAAAACCACCTCCCTCCGAAAAAACCTCCAGCCTTTCCAGCACTTGCTCTCTTACTTTTTCGGGAGTCGCATTATTTAGTATGCCGGCCGTTTCAATGCCTCCTCCCCAGAATGTGCAGTCTTTGCCAAATTCCTTTTTCAGGAATTCTGGTTCCATTTTGTACGCATTGGTTTGCACCGGATTGAAAATTTCGATTCCGGCTTCAATTAAATCAGGCATCAGTAACGAAATAGAACCACAGGAGTGAATAAATGTATGCATTTGGCTGTGTTCCTTTACATAGTCGCATAAAATTTTATGACGTGGTTTGAATAATTGCCGGTAAATTTCAGGTTCCATGAAAGGCCCCTGTGTCATTCCCAAATCATCGCCAAAGCGGATAATGTCTACAATGTCACCAACTGATTCGCAGACTTTTTCCAGTGTTGCCAAGTGCCTTTTCAACAGTTCATCAAGCAATTTTTCTACATTTTCATGGTCGCACATCAAATCCATCAAAAAATTATCCATGCGGCGCAGGAACGTTCCCCATTCAAACAGATTGCAACCGCAGACCACCAGCAAAGCTTTATCTGTATTTTGGCGAAGGTGAAGGGTTTTCTCGCGTAATGTTTCCCAAAATCCGTCATCACCTGCATGATCCCATGGGCTGTGTACATCGCGTGCCCACATAATGCGGCCCATTTCTTCATCCAAATTATCGTAGTTATCCGGGTAACCGTCAACGTACGGAAAATAGGTTTGGTCGAAAAAAGTAGCGCCTACCGGCATTCTGGAAAGCATTGTTGTTCCATCATCGTCGTAAGTGGCATACGAACCATTTTCCAATTTTACGGGATTGAACCACTGCGGGTAAAATGCGTGGTCGCCATTGGCCAGCGTGGTGGGTTTCCAGTCGGCTGGTTTGTGGTTGAATTCCCTCCCGATATCCAGCACATCCACGCCAAATTTATCCAGTACTTTCATGTCAGGCTGAGCCAGTTGTTGCACCACATCGTAAATCTGAACGGGTAATTCCGGCATCCCGATATACTTAATCAGGTTGCTGTAAGCAATGGCCGAAATCCCTGAACTGGGCGTTGCCCCCAAATCAAGAGGTATTTTGTCGGTTTTTTGGTGGTTTATTGCTGCTAAAATCCTTTCGTGTGATGTCATTTTTTTCTGTTGCATAATTTTGATTTTTCTGAGTTTAAACCGAGCCACTGATTCCAATCATAAAAGACGCAGCAATCAGAATCAGCAGAGATAGAGCCATTATGGCATAAATTCGTACTGAAATTCCCCTCCATTCTCCACGGATTAATCCCCAAACTGAGGCAAATCCAATAGTCAGTGCCATGAGAATTCCCCATGAAGTAAAAGTAAACGGCCCCATTTTGCTTTTTCCCATTCCGTAAAAAATAAACTGACTGAACCACAACAAACCTGCAAGCAGACCAAACCCATAGTTTAAGAGGAGCACTTTTCTGTTTTCGGCGGTGCTGTAATTTTTAACGGATTTATTTTTAATCCCCAGGAAAACACACCAAATCAGTGTAGAAACAAATGTTCCCAGCAGCAATACCATATAAACCGGCATCATTGAAAACAGCGGATCGATGCCGTTTTGTTCTGCGACCGCAGAAATGGGTAATCCCTGTTCAAATCCGAGTGCCATGGCCGAACCGGTAATACCTACCAGCAATGCAGCCA
>DATFJO010000616.1:0-3118 GCA_035269145.1 Tangfeifania sp.
GTGTGGCCTTCCACCATAATGTTGATGTCCGGGTTGTCGGCCAGCACCCGGCTCAAATCACGAATGGCCTGCTGTCCGCGGGGATCAACATTCCATTGCCCGGTTTCAAACAGCAGCTTTTCTTCAAGCGACACGTATACTTTTCCGTTTTTTTCGTGAACAGTCAATTCGTCGCTGGCGAAACCAAGCAGTGCATTGGTCACTTTATCCTTTAATTTTTTTACTGCCTCCTGTTGTTGTGCCAGAATTTCCTGCAACTCAATCAGTGCCTCACTGCGTTCTTCCAGTTCGCGTTCGGCTTCGCGAAGTCTGTCTTCCCGCTCGTTGAGGTTTTGGCGGGTGGCCTGCAATTCTTCCAGCAACATTTCAATTTCCGATGAACTCCCGGATTTCAATGCATCCAGTTGCCTGCTCAAACTGGCTTGTTCTTCCTGAAGCGACTCCACTCTTTGTTTCTGAACATTCAGGTTATACAGCGCTTCTTCAAGCCGACTTTCCAAATCATTGTTTTTGTCCGACAATTGTTCGTTCCGGCTTTTGAGTTCCGCATTTCTTGCTTCCAGGCTGATTTTTGCCTGTTTCAGTTGATCATTTTCGGCTGTTAGTGTTTCCACTTTGTCCTGCACTGCGTTAAATTGTTTCATTGAAACACACGACGATAATAAGATCAAACCGCTAAAAAATAATATTTTATGAACAGTTCTCATTTTTTTAGATTTTTATTCTGGCTAAATTTACTTCTTTTGTATTGCGAGAACAAATTTGTGTTCACTGAGTTTAAACATTACAGGGTTCATAAATTAATTTAGATTTGAAAATTGTATTGCGAGAGATGGATAAAGTGAAGGAAAAATTGCTCGAAAAAATTGATAGTCCGGCTGATTTAAGAAAATTCGATCCCAAACAGTTGCCTGAAGTTTGCGAAGAGTTAAGAGAATATATTATTGACGAAGTTTCCACAAACCCGGGTCACTTTGGTGCCAGCCTCGGAGTGGTGGAACTTACCGTGGCTTTGCATTATGTTTACAAAACGCCCTATGATCTGCTTGTGTGGGATGTGGGCCACCAGGCTTACGGACATAAAATTTTAACCGGACGCCGGGATAAATTTCATACCAACCGCCGGCTGAAAGGAATCAGTGGTTTCCCAAAGCGCGGCGAAAGCGAGTACGATACTTTTGGTGTGGGGCACTCCTCTACATCCATTTCGGCAGCATTGGGAATGGCCGTGGCTGCGGGGTTGAAAAATGAAAATGACCGCAAAATTGTGGCCGTTATCGGCGATGGCGCCATGACCGGCGGAATGGCTTTCGAGGCGCTGAATAACGCAAGTGCCAGCAAATCTGATCTGCTGGTTATTCTCAACGATAACAACATGGCCATCGATCCGAACACCGGTGTTATCGGGCAGTATCTGCTGAATATTTCAAAATCGCATACCTACAACCGCATGAAAAACGATGTGTGGGAAGGCTTGGGAAAACTCGATGGATTTGGAAAGAAAACCCGGAAGCTCATTCAGAAAAACCAGCATGCCCTGAAAAACATGCTGCTCAAACAAAATAATCTTTTTGAAGCATTCGATTTCAGGTATTTTGGTCCCATCGACGGGCACGATGTGGAATACCTTGCTGATGCGTTGAATGATTTAAAGGATATCCCCGGCCCGAAGTTGCTGCATGTTGTCACCAAAAAAGGAAAAGGGTTTAAACAGGCCGAGTTGGATCAAACCAAATTTCATGCTCCCGGATTGTTCAACAAAAAAACCGGTGAAATTCTTTCGTGTGGATGCCTGGTGGATAAAGCGCCAAAATTTCAGAATGTATTTGGCGAAACACTGATTGAGCTGGCGGAACAAAATAAAAAAATTGTAGGAATTACACCTGCCATGCCTTCCGGTTGTTCCATGAACCTGATGATAAAACAAATGCCCGACCGTGCCTTTGACGTAGGAATTGCCGAACAACATGCGGTAACTTTTTCAGCAGGACTGGCTACCCAGGGTATGGTACCTTTCTGCAACATCTATTCAACCTTTATGCAGCGGGCCTACGACCAGGTGGTGCACGATGTGGCTACCCAAAATCTGCATGTGGTATTTTGTTTGGACCGGGGGGGCATTGTCGGCGAGGATGGCCCCACTCACCACGGAGTGTTCGATATTGCTTACATGCGCTCGGTTCCCAATATGATTGTTTCAGCCCCAATGGATGAAATCGAATTGCGTAACCTGATGTATACGGCCCAGCTCGACGAGATCGGCCAGCCGTTTTCAATCCGCTATCCCCGCGGATGTGGCACAAAACTTAACTGGAAAAAGCCGTTCGAAAAAATAGAAGTGGGAAAAGGCCGCCAACTTTCTGAGGGCGATGACTTAGCCATTTTAACTATTGGCAAAACAGGAGTATTTGCTCAGCGGGCAGTAAAATCGCTCGAACGAAAAAATATTTCGGCTGCACATTACGACCTGCGTTTTGTGAAGCCGCTCGATGAAGAACTGCTTACCTCAGTTTTTAAAAAATATAAATACATTTTAACTGTAGAAGATGGGGTTATAAAAGGTGGTTTCGGAAGCGCCGTGCTTGAATTTATGGCGGAGAATGATTTGTCGGCCCATATAAAAGTAATGGGTATTCCTGATAAATTTATCGAGCACGGAACACCTGACGAACTGTATAAATTGTGTGGAATCGATCACAAGGGAATTGCAAAGGCTGCGCTGAAAATGCTGGGACAATAATATTTTGATTATTCCCTCGTTTTGAACTAAACTAATTTAAACGATCGCACTTTGGATATTTACCTTAAAAGAAAGCGTGGAAAATTTTTGTTGCTGCTTTTCGCTATTTTAATTGGCGTTGCGTCATTGCTGTATACCAACTGGCTGACAGACAAAATGGCCCGCGAAGAACGGAAAAAAGTAGAACTTTGGGCCGAAGCTACCAAACGGTTTGCAGAGCCCGTGGTTGAAAGTACCAACAAGGCAGCAATTGAACGGCTGAATACTTCCTACCTGACATTGCTTCAGGCTATTGCCGAGCAAAATACAACTATCCCGATAATTATTGTTGAAGAAGACGGATCGTTTAACACCGATGCCAATCTCAGTTACAGCGAA
>DATFJO010000617.1:0-4425 GCA_035269145.1 Tangfeifania sp.
ACAATCAACATAAAAACTGTTTGTAAACGGATTGGGATAAACACTAACAGCAGTGTTTTCAATGCTTTCGCTGCCGGTGGTAAATCCTTTTTGAATTTCAAGATTATCAATGGCCCAGCCCCATCCGCTTACTGATTTGTCTGAAGCCAGTCGAAACCGGAAAATCAAGGTATCACCGGCATTAAATCCTGTATTTTCAGTCAGGTTGATAGAATGTTTCAAAAACAGGGTTTCCTGTCCGTTTGCGCTCGATGTATTATTTATCCAGCTACTTTCAAATGTATTTTTCCAGGATTCATCAAACCCTGAGTCGTAGCCGTCGGTTAATGGCTGCCAGGTTTTTCCGCCGTTTTTACTTCCTTCAACAATAACATAATCCCAAAACATCTCATCAAAATAAGTGGTTTGTGGCTGGCCGGGCTCCACCAAAACAACCTCGTCAAAACTCATTATACCATCTTCCTTCAGAATTACAGGAGTTTTTAACTGTGCAATCAGGTTGTATTTTTCATTTTCGATAGCCGACACAGGATAAGGATGCCTGGTATGCAGAACTGTTGATGAAAATCCGGGAACCGGCGATACTGAAAAATCAGCCAGGCTAAAATCGGCGGTACTGTATTCAAAATCTGTAAAGTAAGAACTTACAGGTGTTTCAGTTTGAAATACATTTACCGAATAGTAGCCCGAGGAAGGTAAAGTGCGCGTATTTCCCCTGGATGATTTGTCTTCAGCAATGATTCGATACTCCAGCTCTTCGCCGTTAATTGTTTGACTCTCCACTTCAAGAGTACCCTTGTAAATATCTTTTTCTTCATTTTGCAGGGTAAATGGTTCCTGCAGAATACCATTTATTTTGTATTCAATTTTTACTGAATTGATGCCAATATTATCATGTGCTTCTGCCGTAAGATTTATAACCGGTTCATTTTTCGATATCACTTTCACCGGATTATGAACAACGGTAGGCGCAAAATAGTCAGGACCGATACGCAATACAAATTTACGAGCCGGTGCAGTTGACGGAAGTTTATATATTTTCCCCTCATCAGTTTCAAGTGTAAAATAATACTGCAGGTTTCCCTGGAAAAAATCGAGAGGCAATTCACCTTTAAAGTTATTTGAAGATGCATTGTACTGCATTTCAACAGTACCTGTGGTGATGAAGTAATCTTTCGAAAATGTGATTTTCATTTTCGAACCATCAACTGCAATGTCTGACAAAAAATCAACCTCAACCGGAATTTCAGCAACCGGTTCTTCAATATCTTTCAACTCTTCAAAATCAAACACAATGGAATTCCATCCCATTTCAGACAAAATTTCCAGCGTAGATTCCTCAGGTGCATGCAGGGCTTCTCCTTTGTGCATGTAGGCATCCATTAATCCGCTGCCGGCTTCAAGGTGATAAATGCTTGCCCCGGCCGACCAGCTTGAAGGAGCATAAACCCAATCATGAGTATTTTCATAACTTTCAGAATTATCGGGTGAATAAAATTTCACAGCTTCCGAAGTTAATTGCTTGTGCAATTCAGTTGATGGACTGTGAAAAATGGAATGATCAGCAAGTTGCTGATTCTGGTTGTTAAATAAATAATGATCGTAAATACTCGGCATGTTATTGCTGTTGCCAAAATAACCGTTTTGGCCGTTATTCTTGAGAAAACCGGAAAACCCCAAACCATGGACAATTTCGTGCAATACCGATGAAACAAAATCATATTTTGAAGTGGGAGTATTTCCATCTGTTCCAAAATACCACGAATAATTGCTGTTAAAACTGCACATAATATCTGCTTCATTTGAATTCATATTCGTGCCCGAAAGCTTTTCAGCAAGTGCAACCGGATAATAAACCTCTGAAAACTGTGCGCCGTTAAAGTTTAAATGAAATGTAGAAGGACGACCAAGTGCCAGCGCACCGTTGTCGAACTTTTTCCATGTTGCTTTTATTTTAACAGGAACCGTTGATGTCAATAAATTTTCCCAGATTGAAAGGGCATATTCAAATGCCTGTTTTGCATCTTCCGGAAAATCAATATACTCAACTTCAAAACTAATTTGATTTGATTGTGCCGATTTTAAGAGATGTTCCGAATCTCGTGGTTTAACAAATACTTTGTTTACTTCTCCTGTTGGAATGTTGATTGAACTTCCCGATTCAATTCCAGAATTTTTAATATTCTCCTGTGCAATTGCAGTAAAAATCCCTGAAACAAATAGTATAAAAATAAACGTCCTTTTCATGATCTTGTCCTTTAATTATTGTTTGTAAAACCCATTGCTAAATTACAGATAATGAGGTTTATATGACGAAACAAGAAGATGAAAACAGGACTTTAAAGACCTTAATTTTAAGGAAAATCCAGATTATCACATGATGAAAAAATATTGACCTGGGAGGTAAGAAATTCTGATATGAAAGGTTAATAATTCTGACAATTACCATTAACACAAGGAAACAATGAAGAAAAAATCATTAATAGTTATGTTCAGTGACTGGTGAGATATCATCTCAACAGTGGATCAAAAAAATAGGATACAAAAAAAATCGGTGATTGAGAGGCCTCTCTTTTCGAAAAATCCAGCAATTCATCCAATTAATCAAAATAACCTTCGATTCATACTTCGTGGGATGAAATACACCTTCAACTTGTATTTTTCAAAAAAATAATGCAAAATCAATTGCATAATTAGCTAATAATTAATATATTTAAATAAGAATAATTGTGTTTTTATCAAATAATTAAAATTGAGCACAATGACTTTCACTGAGGACCTGAAACAAGCCATCGGCATCTCACAATCCCTTGCAAAAGAATTTTCAAATTCAGAATTTTCTCCTGCTCATCTTTTAAAAGCATTGCTTCATAAGGAAATAGGTCTAACCGGGTTGCTGCTTGCGCTCGATCAAGACCTTTACTACCTGGAGGAGTGGGCAGAAGTAAGAATTGAAACTTGTCCGAAGTCGGGAAATGTACCTGAAAATCCACCGGGCGACAGCCAGGTACAGGCTGTTTTTAGGGAGGCAGAGAATATTCGGTTAAAGCTTTCGAAAGATGCAACCGATGCAGTCTCGGTGCTTGCGGCACTGAGCACACCGGGTGTCGGATTCAATTACGAGCAGTTGAAATCATTCACCCTAACTCAAAAACAAATCATCGATTACCTGCTGAAAGACAATGAAATTGAAGAAGCGGTTTCAGGCAGCGAAGCTGAAAAAACGGAGAAAAAACAAAAGCCTTCGCAAAAAGCACTTTTAAAATTCTGCACCGACAAATGTGAAGAAGCCCGGCAGGGTAAACTCGACCCAGTGGTTAGCCGCGATAATGTTTTGCGTGAAATTACAGAAATTCTGGGTCGCCGCAACAAGGCAAACGTTCTCATCATTGGAGATGCGGGTGTGGGGAAAACCGCCCTGGTGAACGGATTTACCCAAAATGTTATTGATGAAAGAGTTCCGTCAGGATTAACCGGAGCAGCCATCTTCGAGCTGGATTACGGCGCATTGATTGCCGGAGCTTCCTACAAAGGAGAAGTAGAAGACCGCCTGAAAAATATCATCTCTGAGATTCAGCAATTTGATAAAGCCATACTTTTTATTGACGAACTGCACATGCTGCTTGACAAGCAGGGCGGAACAGCCGGTACCGCCAACCTTCTGAAACCGGAACTTGCAAAGGGAAACCTGATTATTATCGGCACAACTTCAATCGACAATTACACCAAATTTATAGAACCGGATGAAGCGTTCGGAAGGCAATTTGAACTGGTAAAAATAGAGGAACCCGACGAACAAACGGCACAACGAATGTTGAAAGAAATCATCCCAAAATATGAAGAGCACCACCAGTTGAAAGCAGATGGAGAGGTGATTGCGGAAGCTATCCGTTTGTCGAAACGTTTTTTGAAAGAACGAATGCTTCCGGAATCAGCCATCGATTTAATTGACCATACAATGGCCGGAGTCCGGTTGATGGCTGATATTTCAACCACAAAAATTGAAAGCCTCAAAACAGAACTCGAAAAACTGGGCGAGGATAAAGATGCTCATTTCGATGAACTCAAATGGTTTAACGCCGATTTAAAAAATCAGATTTCTCCCATCCTGTTTTCAAAACTCGAAGAAGAAGAAAATGGTCAGCCTTTGAACTCAGGCGCAGAAATTTATAATTACTCACAAAAGATTTTAAACCGGCTCGAAACAATCGCACAGGAAAAAGTTGAGTCACTCAAAAAATCAGATGTAGGTGCTATCGTTTCAGGACGGACAGGCATTCCACTCGGAAAAATTCAATCGAAAGAGCGTGAAAGGCTGATGACCATCGAAGAGCATCTCAAACGCCGTGTTATCGGCCAGGATCATGCCCTGAAAAGTATTTCCGAAGCCATTCTCGAATCGCGATCAGGCCTCAAAAAAACAGG
>DATFJO010000618.1:0-4492 GCA_035269145.1 Tangfeifania sp.
GGATTGAATGTTATTGTATCCCTCGCCGTTCATAATGGTGAAGTCGGCATCGAGCAACTCATTGAACTCATAATGAATATTCATGCCCAAATCAGCCGAGGAACCCAGTTTATATTCATCGGCCAGCGTTTTCATCAGGTAACGTCTTTCCCATATTTTTTCCTGAAGTTTAAACTGTTTCAGTCCAATCAACCCAAATTCAACCTGAAATTTATTGTGAGTGAATCTCAGGTAAGCATTTTTGAAATAGGCATACCTGCGTAATTTCGAATAGGGCGAAAGGTCATTCGGGCTACCCACGTCGATATTAATTTTTGCATAAAACTGTGGGCTGAAAGTATATTCGTAACCCAGGTAACCCCGCACCAGTTCAAAGGCAGCCTCATCCACAGCCGCTCCTGCAAATCCGTTATGAAAATTGGCAAATATGGTAGCAAAGGCACTTCCCGAGGGCTCAAATTTTTCGTCTTGACTGTAACCGCGGAAAACCATCAGAAAAAACAGAAAAAGTAATGTTATTTTCTTCATCATCGTTTAAAAACAATTCAGTGGTTGCAAATATAAATTAATAAGATTTAATTGTTTAGTAATCGTTTTGTAATAAGTTACGTTTAACATTACAAAAAACAGGAAGAAACCCGGGTAATGTGAAATAGCTGTTGCCTGAATTATAAACCAGTGACAGTAATTTTAACAAAATGTTAACTGAACTTTAACATTTTAAGCCTATTGAAATTTAATGTAAATTAGCAGAAAGCAAATCAGAACCAGCGGAAAAATGGAAAGGAACCACAAAATACTTATTGTTGATGATGAAAAGGATTTATGCGAAATTCTTCAGTTTAACCTCGAGAGTGAAGGATTTAACATCGACATTGCCCATTCGGGTGAAGAAGCGCTGAAAAAACCGCTCGAAGAGTTCGACCTGATTTTGCTGGATGTAATGATGGGCAACACTTCCGGATTTAAAGTGGCCAACATTATCCGAAAAGACAAAAAACTGAAAGTTCCTGTAATTTTTCTGACGGCAAAAGGCGAAGAAAATGATATTCTGACCGGTTTTAATGTGGGGGCCGACGATTATATTTCAAAACCGTTTTCAATTAAAGAAGTGATTGCCCGAATTAAAGCCATTCTTAAAAGGGGGCATCCGGCAGAAAACTCCGACAACCAGCTAAATTTTGAAGCATTAAAAATAGACCCGCGGAAAAAGGAGATTTCTGTGTCGGGACAGGTTATCAACCTCACCCGGAAAGAATTTGAAATTCTTACGCTTTTAATGAAAAATATAGGACAATATATCAGCCGGGAAGAAATTCTGCAACGCATTTGGGAAGACGATGTGATTGTTACCGAGCGAAATGTGGATGTAAACATTGCCCGCCTGCGTAAAAAAATCGGCGATTACGGAAAATACATTAAAGGAAAAACTGGCTATGGCTACTGTTTTCGTGAAAAATAATTTTCACCCTAAATTAATATCAACGTGTTTAAAAAATCCTTCAGAGGCGAAATTTTTTTCTACTTCATCGTAGTTTTTTTTCTGTTTACAGGTGCCATTCTTACCTTTCAGTATCAGCGCGAAAAAAACTACCGGACACTTCAGCTTGAAAACACCCTCGACAATATCAGCGAAATAACCTACCGGTTTGTGGAGCAAAACAACCTGACAGAAAACAACAACATCAACCGGGTAAATGAGCTGAAGAACATTTTACCGCAGCCTCACACGCGTATAACTTTGATTGACAAAACAGGAAACGTTTTATACGACAGTTTTGTGGATGAGTACCAGGAGATGGAAAACCATCTTCACCGGCCCGAAATTGAAAAAGCAATCGGCCATGGCAAGGGGTCAAACATCAGGCGCTCGGAAACCACCAACCAGGAATTTTATTATTATGCCAGAAATTACCCAGAATTTTTTGTCAGAACTGCCGTTGTTTACGACCTCCAAATCAAGAATTTTCTGAAGGCGGAAAGTGCGTTTATTGTTTTTATCGTTTCCTTATTCGGAATAATTGGGGCGCTGCTTTATTTTGTAACAGGCAGGTTATCTGTTTCAATAACCAATCTGAAAAATTTTTCAATTAAAGCCGGCAGAAACGAGCGCATCGAACTCGATACTTCTTTTCCTGAAAATGAACTGGGAATTATCGGCAGCCAGATTATTCGCATTTACAACAACCTGAAAAAAACAAAAGACGAACTGTCGAATGAAAAAGAAAAGCTGTTTAACCACCTGAATGCGCTGAATGAAGGAATTGCTTTCTTTTCGCCCCAAAAAGAAAAAACATTATCGAACAGCCATTTTATTCAGTATATCAATATCATTTCGAAAAAGACAATCGACTCTCCCGACAATATTTTTAAAATCAATGATTTCAAAAAACTGAATAATTTTTTGAAAGAGCATGTTGAGTCGCCCGGTCTTTTTCGGTCGGAGGAGTTGCCACACCTGGAATACACCATTAAAAAAGGTGAAAAATATTACAAAATCCAAAGTATAGTTTTTTTGGATTTGAGCTTTGAGGTAATGATTACCGACATTACAAAACTTGAAAAACGCAGGCTGATGAAGCAACAACTCACTTCAAATATTGCCCACGAGCTTAAAACACCACTGGCTTCGATAAAAGGATACATCGAAACCATGCTCGAAAATCAGCCTGTGCCCAAAGATAAACAGGAATATTTTCTGAAAAGGGCTTATTCGCAGGCCGACCGTTTAACTGATTTAATAAACGATGTTTCGTTGCTGAACAACATCGAGGACGCGGGCGAACTTTTTTCGTTCAAGCCGGTGGATCTTAAGAAAATAGTAAATGAAGTTTACCAAAACTTTGCCAACCGGATGACGGAAAAAAACATCCGGTTTGAGGCAGATGTAAAAAAAGGCACAGTTATCCGGGGCAACGATTCGCTGCTGTTTTCAATTTTTCAGAATTTTGTGGAAAACTCGATTAATTATGGTGGAGTTGGAATTACTATCACCTTAAAAGTTTATCACGAAGACGAGAAATATTACTACCTCTCCTATTCAGATGATGGTGAGGGAATACCACAAAAACACCTTTCGCGCATATTCGAGCGGTTTTACCGGATAGACCACGGCCGCAGCCGCGAAAAAGGCGGTACCGGGCTGGGATTGGCCATTGTAAAAAATGCCATCCAATTGCACAAAGGAGACATCTCCGTTAAAAACAATCCCAAAAATGGAGTAAAGTTTTTGTTTTCGCTGGCAAAGAAGTAGAAAAGCAAATTATCTGGTAACACATATTGTCCATGTTCTTTATTACTTTTTAGGATAATTTGCAATTGAATTTAAGATAATTTGCAATTGAACTGCAAATTTTCTTAAATTTGTTTGCAAATGTGGATTCAAAGAAATCATACCGATAAGATTGAAAAGGCAGCAAAAAGCAGGCCTGTAGTATTATTGACCGGAGTTCGTCAGGCAGGGAAAAGTTCATTATTGAAAAAGTTATTTAGTAATGCAGAATACATTACTCTGGATAAAGTTTTGCTGGCACAGGAAGCTGAAGAAAATCCAACTAAATTTTTAAACCGCTTTGATAAGCAGGTAATAATAGATGAAATACAATATGCACCATCATTATTTCGTGATTTAAAAATTAAAGTGGATGAAGATCGGAATCAAAAAGGCAAATGGATTCTTACCGGTAGCCAGCAATTTGTTTTAATGCAGCAGGTTAGTGAATCACTTGCAGGAAGAATAAGGTTACTGAATCTTGGCTCACTTAGTGCAACTGAACTGAATCAGGCCCAACTTTTGGAAAACAAAAGAGATTTTTTGTGGAAAGGAGGTTTCCCTGAGATTTGGGCAGAAAACATGGATGCCAACGATTTCTTTGATGATTACATTCAAACTTACCTTGAACGTGATTTAAAACAAATTCTTAATGTTGGCAACCTGAGAGATTTTCGTCGTTTTCTTTCGTTACTGGCGCTTCGGGTAGGTCAACTTTTAAATTTCTCTGAGATATCCAAAGAAGTTGGTGTGGCAGTAAATACAATAAAAGCATGGGCTAATGCCCTTGAGGTTTCGGGCTTAATTATTCTCTTGCCTCCTTATTACAATAATCTTGGAAAACGTTTGATAAAAACACCAAAACTTTATTTTTGTGATAATGGATTAGTTGCTTCGCTGCTCAATATCAATTCATTGAGCGATTTAGACAATTCCCCACATTTGGGAAATATCTGGGAAAACTTTGTATTCACAGAGTTTATAAAAGAAGGTTTTATTGCCGGTAAAAATGTCTTTTTTATAAGAGATCAAAATAAAACTGAAATCGATTTTATTATTGAAAAAGATGGTAAAGTATTTCTTATTGAAGCTAAAAGCAGTGAAAGACCAAATCCCAAAAAACTGAATTTTAATCAAATTGCTCCACTTTTTAAAAAGGAGGTTGTTTCCGTGGTGGCTTGTACTGTTGAAGAACCCGATATAATTTCGCTTAAAGACTAT
>DATFJO010000619.1:0-4351 GCA_035269145.1 Tangfeifania sp.
GAACCAATCGCTGTGCGGCCCGGGGTGTGCCTCGCGTGAACGTACCCACAATACTTTCCCGATAGCTCCGTTTTCAACCGATTCATGTGCTTTCAAGTGTTTTGGTGTGTAAACCAAATCTTCGAGATAGCCGTGAAAAACTCCTGCTTCTTCTACTTTCTGCAAAATCTCCCATGCTTCCTCTGCATTTCGGCCAAGTGGTTTAGTACACAACACCGGCTTTCCGGCATCTGCTGCTGCAAAAATTGCCTCTTTGTGCAAATCGTTGGGTAAACCAACAACCACCACATCAATTTCAGGATTTGATACAACTTCTTTTAAATTGGTCGACTTTTGGGGAATGTTATGTTCTTTGGCAAACTTTTCGGCCCGTTCTTCCGAGCGGGAATAAATGATGTGAACTTTATCGCGACTGCGCAGCCCATGTAAAGACTGGGTGTAAAACGTACCGATAAGTCCGGTACCAAGCATAGCTATCTTCATGATTTTGGTTTTATTAATTTTTAGTTTGGCTAAGTTACAAATTGATTTTTTCAACAAAAAAGGAAATATACATTTCCAGGCTAATCACCCACATTTTGCATAAAATCAGGGAAGCCGCTTTGCGTCCAGCGGATAGTCCGTGCCCGTGTTTCACGGTTGGGATCGGATAGTTCGTGTCCCTGAATTTCCTTATAATTGCGGGCGTGGTAAATCATAATTACGGTTTCGCCGTCTTTGGCAGTGGTAAATGAATTGTGGCCGGGTCCGTATCTGTCAAGTTCTTCATTGGTATAAAAAACTGGTCCCGGCGATTTATGCCAGTTAGAAACGTCGAGCAAATCGGTATCCTCATCAATCCACAATAATCCCATACAGTAATTGTGGTTTGTGGCGCTGGCAGAGTAGGTCACAAATATTTTTCCGTTGCGTTTGATGACTGCCGCTCCTTCGTTCACGTTGTATTTCATTCGTTCCCAATTAAATTCAGGCTCGGTTAAAACCACCTCCTGACCAGTTAGTGTAGTAGGATTTTTCATTTCAGACATAACCAGCGCTGTGCCGTGGTCGCCGCCCCTGACGTTTTGGGCCCAGATTAAATACCGTTTTCCCCGATGCTCAAAAGTTGTGGCATCCAGCGAAAAGGATTCGCGCTGCGTTTTAATTTGTCCTTCTTCTATCCACTCCCCTTCCATCGGGTCTTCTGAGGAATTCGACAAAACCCACATCCTTATATTCCAGATATTTTCGGCTTCGCCTGCTGCAAAATAAATGTACCAGATTCCGTCAATCCGGTGCAGTTCAGGCGCCCAGATGTGGTGCCCCATCACGCCTTTTTCATGTTTGCGCCACACCACTTTTTCCTCTGCATTTTTTAACCCGTTTATACTGGTAGCTTTTCGGATTACAATCCGGTCGTATTCAGGAACGGTAGCAATCAGGTAATAAGTACCATCATCCGTTTTATGCACCCACGGGTCGGCGCGCTGTTCGGCAATGGGATTATCGAATTGCAGGTTTTGAGAAAAAATCTGAATGGGAAATGCCAAGCCAATTGCAATCACTGTCAAAATCCGGAATAATTTCATAACAAAGCCAGTTTTAAAAATCCTGAAAATAGACAAAATTATGCAAGTCGAGCCAGTCAATTTAATTTTTGCAAAGAAAAAATGGCGAAATATAAATTTGAGGCAGAACGCGTTGAAGGTATTATTTTATAAATAACTAATAATGAGACTTCGACTCCGCTCAGTCTGACTGTAGCAGAGAGCGGAGTCCTCCGCAGGAATCGCCATGAGGAAACTGTGAACTAACAAGTTATGAATTAATTCCGCCAACAGATTTGAGGCAGAGGACATCCATTGCTGTCCCATCGTAATTTCCCTATTCCTTTATGCTGTTGTATTCTTCATTGGTCACCGGGCCAGTCCAGACTGCGCCTCCTTCGTCCTGGTTCAAACTGATAGCAATATGCGCAAATTCGCTGTCGGGTGCTGCGCCATGCCAGTGGATCACGTTTCGCGGAATTTCCACTACATCGCCTGCTTTTAACGTCCGGGCTGGCTGGTCTTTTGCCTGGTAATATCCTTTGCCGCTGGTTATAAAAAGGAGTTGGCCTCCCGGATGCGAGTGCCAGTTTGTCCGGGCTTTGGGTTCAAAAGTTACATTGCCAAACCGTGCATGAAGCGTGGTATCATCGGCGCCCATCATTTGCAGCCACACCGTGCCGGTGAAGTTTTCACTGTCTAATTTTTCGCCTTTCGGAAAAACAGATTCATTTTGTTGGGTGGTTTCGGTTGGTTTCTTCTCTGTATTGCAAGCAGCAACCAGGAGTGTCATAAAAATCAGAGTGGATATTAAAATATTTTTCATTGTTGTATCAATTTAAATTCATGTTATTCACGGTTTTCGAGTACTTCGTTTAAAACGGCCTGTGCATTTTTAGCTGTCTTTTTACCGATAGTTGTTTTGATGATACCTGTAAATTCATTCAACTGTTCGGGTGTGTATCCAAGATTGAGGCAAATGGCCAAATGCGAACGGAGCATGGGCTCAACTCCGCCAATACTACTGAGTACTGAAACGGTAACCAGTTCACGTTCAGCATAAGTTAAAATATCACGGTCGAAAATATCGGCAAAAAGATGTTCTTTCAGAAATATTTCGATTACCGGGGCAAAAGCAGCATAACCTCTTTGCGGACCGTCAAGCGACCTTCCTATCAATGCTTCCAGGTTCGCTTTGCCCCGTTCGTATTTGCTGCGATCGTCGTTTACCGGGGAAGCTTCGGCGCCCGTTTCATCAATTATTGCTTTGGCTTTTCGTTCGTCGAGCACTTCCATAAAAGTTTGCAATCCACGGATGCTGCGCGGAAATCCGCAATACGCATACAAATGGACGATTGCTTCTTTTATTTCATTGATGGTTAATCCAGCATCCAATCCATCGTTCAGCGCTGTTTTCAGTTTTTCAAGTTCGCCAATTGAAGTGTAGGCTGCAATGGGGATAATTCGTTGTTGCTTTACCGATAATTCCTTACTGGTTTCAATTGTGTTTTGCGCGTAAAGTTTTCCCGAAAAACAACTCAATGTTACCAGCAAACCGATAAGTAATTGTGTCGTTAATTTTTTCATCTTTTATGTTTTATCTGGTTAAATACCCCGCGATTGTAGCTGTTCTTTGTACTTTTCAGCAGCCTTTTTAATCACATCCAGTCTTTCTTCCCTGGGATCGGGTTTACCAACCACTTCCCCGTCATACTCAACTTCAAGTATTTTTTCGTTTTGCGTATTGTAGACGGGCCATTGCGGCACGCCCTCGCCATTCGGATTGCCTGTTTTGGCAAAGTTCGTCCAATAGGTATTCATCACGTTCGCTACTTTTTGCTCTTTTGGTGTTGGTTCAGCACCTCCCCTGCGGGCATCAAGGTTGTTGAATACGTATGAAACTTCCGAGCCGTGCCCGGCGCCATACGGCATTCGTTGCTGCAGGGCTTCCGGAACAAAGGAAAAAAGATACATGTAGGCCTGATTACCTTCGTCAACAAACTCTCTGGCTGTCATGCGGGCCGGTTCGCCCCACACCCAGTCGGTATTAAACTTTGTGATTACTTCGGCGAATTCCTTATTGCCGTTTGGATCATAAGCGGCCTTTGCCTCATCTTCCAGTTCTCCAAAAAGTGAAAACAGTTCTTCTTTCGAGCTGCTGTTATTCACAAAACTTCCACCTATTTCTGCACTGCAATTCCCGATGATAAGAGGAACATCGGCCTGTCTGCCTGCTTTGTAGGCACTTTCAGCCGTTTCAACCACCAGATTTCCATCGAGAATCGGGCCCGGATAGGTGCGCGGACCTCCCTGTCCGTCGGTTTCCTGGCCTCCGTCCACAATCTCTTCAACATTCATGGCGCGAAGTTTTTTCAGTGCTTCGGCATCCGTTCCTTCAATCCCGTGTTTACGGGCAAAATTTATCCCGATGGTTTCAGCAGAAACGGAATAGAAAGGATCGGCATTCTCCTTTTTAATCGGTCTTCCGGTTAGAACACCGTCCCTGCCGCCTCCGGAATGACTGATTGCTTTGTGGAAAAGGCCTCTGGCATCGGGCATGGTCATAAGGGAATGAACCGACACGCCGCCTGCAGAGAAACCAAAAATAGATACATTATCCGGGTCGCCTCCAAATGCTGAAATATTTTCCTGTATCCACCCGAGTGCGGCAATCATATCCATAAAAGCATAACTGCCTTTAGGCTCTTCAGGGTGTTCTTCACTCAAAGCGGGAAATGCAAAATGGCCGAGACGTCCCAAACGATAATTAAATGTCATGAGAATGACATCCTGTTTGGCGAACTGGTTACCGGAAGTGTTTCCGC
>DATFJO010000620.1:0-4376 GCA_035269145.1 Tangfeifania sp.
TAGTCGGTAATCAATTCAACCACATCCTGAACCGCATTTCCGGTTTCAGGAACCTGAGCTTCTTCCATTTTATTTTTATTTTTTGAACTTGACTTATTTTGTTTTTCGCTCATAATCGAAATTTTAATTGATTTCAAAATTCTTTATTCCACCAAATCATCCAGGATTTTTTTCAATCCATTCAGCGGAATGTGGAGCCAGTCGGGCCGGTTATTAAATTCATAATCAGCCTCATAAATTGCTTTTTCGATGGTGTAAACCGAAAGCAGGTCCTTTATCTCCCTTTCTTCCTCAGGCATAAACGAAGCTCCTTTTGCTGTTTCCAGGTAACTTTCCACATAGGTATTTTGAACAATTTCGTACCATGCTTCGAGCCACGGATTGAGTACGTCAGCGCTTTCCGGAATCTTCGACTGGTTTACCAGTTGTCCCATGTAAATGGCATAGTGGAAAGAGCGCAGCATTCCGGCCACATCTTTAAACGGGCAGTGTTTCAATTTGCGTGCAGTCAGCGACCGTGTAGGTTCGCCTTCAAAATCGATGATTACAAAATCTTTCCCGGTAAACAATACCTGTCCGAGGTGATAATCGCCATGTACACGTGTTTTCGTGGTATGAATTTTCTTCTTCTCGAGGGTATATTTAATTGTTGAAAGCAATAATCCTTCGTTTTTAACGATGTCATCAATCAACGCTTTCTGATCATCAGTCAGCTCCCGTTTCGAGGATTTCATCTCGCTGATGGTACGCTTAATTAGTGTGCGGAATGACTGGTAAAGCGATTTCTGATAAAGCAATGAGAACGGTTCTGGCTTAAACTCTTTTTTATTTTCGACCGAAGCCAGCGCCATGTGCATTTCTGCAGTTCGTTTTCCGAGCAGTTTTATCATTTCGGTAAAAAACGGCCCGAGCAAATCCTGCATTTTTTCTTCGCCCACGTAGTCGACCAAATCAGTAGTATTTTGAATTGGCTTGCCACTCATTAAATACTCCTTGTCTTCAATAATCCTGTCGAAATAACGATCGATGGAGGATTGGGTAAATTCCCAGGCATTTCCTTCGTTCTGAATAAAATCGACCAAAATACCCAGTGCCGAACTTTCAGCTTTATTTTCGCGGTACTCCAATGCACCGGCAAATGTCGGGAAGTTTCGGAAACCGGTATTTTCGGTAAGTGTTTTAATGATTTCCAACTCCGGATTATTGCCTTCCTCGGGACTCCGGTACATTTTAAAGAAAAACTTGTTGTCGTAAAGAATTGAAGTATTTGACTGCTCTGCCAGCAAGACCCTCGAGTTTAGCGGCAAATCGCTTTTTTGTATTTTCGAACTCATTTTTTTCCCGGGTACTCCCACAATGCTGCCTTTCCTGTTTTTCAACGTTCCTTTTTGTGTGATCAACTGCAGGAAGATATCGCGTACTTCTTTATTGTAAGAGCCATCATACATCACTCCCTCATGGCCATCCACTTCCACATAGGCAATCATGGCTTCGGGGTGTTTAAACTTCACATCAGCAATAATTTCACCCGTAATAATTGAGATAGGAATAACATAATGCTCACTTTTCCCTTCAATGTAACTTGTTTCAATAATCACAATGTGCGAATTCAAATTTCCGGTTGACATCGGGATGGTATCTTTTACGTCGATGCTCTTGATTTTCTTCGCCTTACCGCGGAACCACCGGTTTTTCCGCACATAACTCCGCATCAGTTTCTCAAGCGAATTTCTGGTGGCTCCCTGCATCTGGTTCCACTCTTTTGAAGTAAGTACAAGCTGGTGATCGGGTGAAAGCGCTTCAATTACCTCATCTTCTTCCTGCTTCTGTAATTCAAACCAGAAATAGTTTTTAAACTGCAATGGGAAAATATAACGGTCTTTTCCAATCACAGAAAACTTATTCTGACTGAAAACTTCGGTCGGAACAAACCCTTCATATTCCGACAAATCGAGCTCAGCCTGTTGTGAATAACGCGAGAGATTGATAATTACCAGTATTTTTTCGTCATCGTAAGTTCGTGTAAAAGCCAGAATCTTGCTGTTATTGGTATCGATAAAATTGATGTCGCCCCGGCTAAAAGCCTGAAATTGTTTGCGTTTGGCAATTACGCGGCGCATCCACCATAACAATGAGGTTGGATTTTTTTCCTGATTTTCAACATTTATAGTTTCAAAATGATAATCGTGATTAAAAATCACCGGCAAAAACAACCGTTGTGGCTCAGCCTTAGAGAAACCAGCGTTACGGTCGGCCGACCATTGCATGGGTGTTCGCACCCCGTCGCGGTCGCCGAGGTAATAGTTGTCGCCCATTCCAATTTCATCGCCGTAATAAACGATGGGTGTTCCCGGCATCGAGAACAACAGAATGTTCATCAGTTCAATGTTTTTCCGGTCGTTTTCGAGCAGTGGGGCAAGCCGCCGGCGAATTCCCAGGTTAATGCGCTGTTTTGGATTCCGGGCGAATGATTTGTACATGTAGTCACGCTCCTCATCCGAAACCATTTCGAGTGTCAGCTCATCGTGGTTTCGCAGAAAAATAGCCCACTGGCAGTTTTCAGGAATCTCGGGTGTCTGATCCAGAATATCGATCAGCGGAAAACGGTCCTCCATCCGCATGGCCATGTACAACCGGGGCATCAGCGGAAAGTGAAACGACATGTGGCACTCGTCGCCGTCGCCAAAATAGGCCGAGGCATCCTCGGGCCACTGGTTTGCTTCTGCCAAAAGCATTTTACCTTCATGATTCTCGTCAATGTAACTGCGTAATTTTTTCAGAAAGGTATGGGTTTCAGGTAAATTTTCACAGTTGGTACCTTCACGTTCATAAAGGTATGGAACTGCATCTAACCGGAGCCCGTCCACGCCGATATCAAACCAGAAATCGAGTACTTTTAAAACAGCTTTGTGAACACTCGGATTGTCGAAATTCAAATCGGGTTGGTGCGAATAAAACCGGTGCCAGTAATAGGCTTTGGCAACCGGGTCCCACGACCAGTTCGAAATTTCAAAATCCTGGAAAATAATCCGGGCGTCAGTATATTTATCGGTATTCTCATTCCACACATAAAAATCGCGGTAAACGCTGCCGGGTTTTGCATGCCTCGCGCGTTCAAACCATTTGTGCTCGATGGAAGTGTGGTTGAGCACCAACTCGGTAATCACGCGCAAATCGCGTTTATGCGCTTCGCGGATAAACCGTTTGAAATCGGCCATTGTACCGTAATCTTCATGAATACGGGTAAAATCGGAAATATCGTAACCGCCGTCTTTCAGGGGCGATTTATAAAAGGGCAAAATCCAGACAGCAGTCACACCCAGCGATTTCAGGTAATCCAGTTTCTGAATCAATCCTTTAAAATCACCAATGCCATCGTCGTTGCTGTCTTTAAACGAGCGAACATGAGCCTGGTAAATAACTGCATCTTTGTACCAACTTTTTATATCTTTTTTCTGCATAATTTAAATCTGAATTGTTTACATGAAATAATCGAAATCCCTTTCAGAGCGCAACTTTCTGCGTACTTTGAAAATATGAACGGGCATTACACCGGGGTCCAGTTCCACAAAATTGTGCTCGCCGCTCCACAAAAAATGCGCACCGCTGATCAGGTCCTGTACCTGGTAAGAATCATGGGCATGCATTCCGAATTCGGTAACCGGAAACCGCAGCCAGCCCGAATGTGTGTGGTGCGGATCGAGCGTTACAACCACTAAAATAATATTGTCTAAATCATCGGAAGCCTTGCTGTAACATACCAACGCCTCATTGTCGATGTTATGAAATTTCAGTGAATGCGTATTCTGCAGCGCTTTGTTTTCTCTCCTGATTTCATTCACCCGCGTTATAATTTTTCGCAGGCTTTTCGGATCATCAAAATTCCAGTTCTTGATTTCATACTTTTCCGAATCGAGGTATTCTTCTTTACCCGGCGCGGTTGGCGTATTTTCCATCAGTTCAAATGCCGGACCGTAAATGCCGTAGTTTGAACTCAGCGTTGCTGCCAATGCCAGTCGCTGAATGTAACCGGCGCGGTTGGCAACCTGCAAAAATTCGGGCAAAATATCGGGCGTATTGGGCCAGAAATTGGGACGGAAAATTTCGCGTGCTTCAGAATTCACCAGTTCGTTCAGGTAAGTTTCCAAATCGTATTTTGAATTCCGCCAGGTAAAATACGTGTACGACTGTGTGAAACCCTGCTTGGCGAGGTTGTACATTACCTTTGGCCGGGTAAATGCTTCGGCCAGGAAAATCACATCGGGATGTTCTTTTTTGATTTCGCGGATGGCCCATCCCCAGAAATTAAACGATTTGGTATGGGGATTATCGACCCTGAAGATTTTTACTCCTTTTTCAATCCAGAAAAGAAAAAC
>DATFJO010000621.1:0-3005 GCA_035269145.1 Tangfeifania sp.
ACAACATCAACGATGATTTACTGGTGATGGTGGTTACCGATCGTATTTCTGCTTTCGATGTGGTTTTACCCGAGGGAATTCCCTACAAAGGCCAGGTGCTGAACCAGATTGCCGAAAAATTTCTGGATGCCACTGCCGACATTGTTCCCAACTGGAAAATGGAATCACCCGACCCGAATGTAACAGTGGGCCACATGTGCGAACCTTACAAAGTAGAGATGGTTATCCGCGGTTATTTGACCGGACATGCCTGGCGTGAGTACCGCGACGGCAAACGTGAGTTGTGCGGGGTGCCACTGCCCGAAGGAATGATAGAGAATCAGAAATTTGATGAGCCCATTTTAACACCTACCACCAAAGCCGAAACCGGCCACGATGAAGACATTTCGCGTGACGAGATTATTTCGCAGGGACTGGTTGACAAGGTGGAATATGAAATGCTGGAAGATTACACCCGCAAACTGTTTCAGCGTGGAACCGAAATGGCCGCCGAAAAAGGGCTGATCCTGGTGGATACCAAGTATGAATTCGGTAAAAAGAACGGCAAAATTTATCTTATCGACGAAATTCACACACCCGATTCGTCGCGCTATTTTTATGCCGAAGGGTATGAAGAGCGGCAGAAAAAAGGCGAAAAACAAAAACAGCTCTCCAAGGAATTTGTGCGCCAGTGGCTGATCAAAAACGGATTCCAGGGAAAAGAAGGTCAGACAATTCCTGAAATGAGCGGGGAATTTGTCAATTCAGTTTCGGAGCGCTACATCGAGCTTTTTGAAAAAATTACCGGCGACAAGTTTGAAAAATCAGACATTTCGAAAATCCATTCACGGATTGAAAAAAATGTTACAGAATATTTAACGGGACAAGTATAAAAATACCAGAAAGTCATGGCACCACCCGAAGTGGTGCTGTGACTATTTTTTTATAAAACATGAAAAAAACAACTTCACTACTTACAATTATTTTGCTCATATTTACTATTAACCTCATGGCACAAGACGAAAATACATTTGTAAAAGAAGGGCAGAAAGCACCTGATTTTACTATCACCATGGAAAACGGATTGAACAAATCGCTTTCCGATTTGGAAGGGAAAGTGGTTTGGATCAACTTTTTTGCCACCTGGTGCCCGCCCTGCCGCAAAGAGCTGCCCCACCTTCAGGAAGCAGTTTATGAGGAGTTCAAAAACCGCGACGATTTCGAAGTGTTGGTAATTGGCCGCGAACATACCTGGGAAGAGGTGAACAAATTCAAAAAAGATAATAATTACACGCTGCCGTTTTATCCCGATCCGGAACGAAAAATCTTTTCGAAATATGCCAAACAAACTATTCCAAGAAACTTTGTGATTGATAAAGATGGAAATATTGCCGTAGCTTCCACGGGTTACAACAAGGAAGATTTTGAAAAAATTATCAGCAAAGTAGAAGACTTGCTTAAGAACTGACGAAAATAAAACCTCAGTTTTATCAAATCAAAATAAAAAGAATCCAAAGTACTTTTTTCTAAAAGGATTTATTCGGATATTGCAGAGACAAAATCACTATTAAATCCTTATAAAATGAAAAATTTACTTTTAAAACTTTTTGCAATTACATTGCTGGCTGGATTTTTCTATGCCTGTAATGAAAATGAAACTTTGGTTGATGAGCCTACCTCTAATGAACTCGAATTAAAATCGGCACAAAATGGCCTGCAAACCTACATTGTTGTACTTAACGATGCCGAATTGGAAGCTGAACTAAGCAATTTAAAGGGTTATGAGAATAGAAAAAATGTGGCATCAAAGGCTGCATCAAAAGTATTAAAACGTGCGGGAATTGTGGATGGACAGATAGGCCATGCCTATGGAACTGCCATCAAAGGATTCTCGGTAAAAATTCCACCGGGACAGTTAAAAAAACTGGAGAATGATCCGTCGGTAAAATACGTGGAAGAAGATCAGGTTATTTCGCTTGCGCCACCTCTTAATATCAATGCTGTTAGTGCAACAAGTACTCAGGCAACCCCATGGGGAATTACTCGAGTGAATGGAGGAGGAGCAAATCTTTCTGCTGGTTCTCCAAAAGCCTGGATTGTAGATTCAGGAATCGATCTGGACCACCCTGATTTAAATGTTAATACATCCCTGAGTAAGAGTTTCGTTGACGGAGACACTTCCGCGGATGATGCAAACGGGCATGGAACGCATGTCGCCGGAACAGTTGCTGCTATAAACAACGATTTTGGAGTAATAGGTGTTGCACCCGGCGCTGAAGTCATATCATGCCGTGTTTTAGGCTCAGACGGAACAGGTTCATTCTCCTGGACAATTGCCGCACTTGACTATATCGCGGGAATTGCATCAGCAGGAGATGTTGTTAACATGAGTCTTGGACCTCAATCACGTTATACCTCAACAACAGTTGACGATGCGGTTATAGGTGCTGCTGAAACGGGAGTAAAAGTTGCTATTGCAGCAGGTAATTCCTCTGATGATGCAACCTACTATTCGCCAGCCAGAGTTAACCATCCAAACGTGTATACTGTTGCTGCCATGGCTGAAGGAGACGTATGGGCCAGTTACTCAAACTTCGGTTCTCCTGTTGATTATATTGAGCCCGGCTCCTATGTTACTTCCACTTACATAGATGGCTATGCTCAAATGAGCGGAACTTCAATGGCTTCGCCACATATGGCAGGCATTCTGATATTGGGTGATGTTGCTACCGATGGAGCAGTATCAGTTCGCAAACGCGGAACTGTTTATGAATACCCGATTGGAATTGTGGGCAACGGCACTACGACACCAACCAATAGTGCACCTACAGCAAGTTTTACGTATTCTACTGCCGGGTTAACAGTTAATTTTACTGATGGAAGTTCAGATTCGGATGGTTCAATTGCTTCGTGGAGCTGGGAATTTGGAGACGGCTCAACTTCAACAGCACAGAATCCGAGCCACACTTATGCAGCGGGTGGAACTTACACAGTAACACTTACTGTAACCGATGACGATGGTGCAC
>DATFJO010000622.1:0-5062 GCA_035269145.1 Tangfeifania sp.
GCGGAAAAAATGGCACAAAATGAAACGGAATCCCAACGTCAAAAGGAATTGAAACAAATTGCAGCAGCCTGTCGCCGGGTGCCTGCCCATGCACCACGAAACCTTTGGGAAGCCATTCAAATGTACTGGTTTGTGCATCTCGGAACCATTACCGAACTGAATGGCTGGGATGCCATGAATCCGGGGCATTTCGACCAGCACCTGCAGCCTTTTTATGAGAAAGAAATTGTGGAAGGAACGCTCAACCGCGAACAAGCCAAAGAACTCGTCAGTTGCTTCTGGATAAAAGTAAACAATCACCCGGCGCCACCAAAAGTGGGGATTACGGCACGCGAAAGCGGAACCTACAACGATTTTACCAACATCAACATCGGTGGCGTGAAACCGGATGGCTCTGACGGAGTGAGCGAAGTTTCCTACATTATGCTTGAAGTGATTGAGGAACTGCATATTTTGCAACCCGGAAACTCGGTACATATCAGCGCCAAAACTCCTGACCGTTTTTTGAACGCAGCCTGCAAAGTCATCCGGCAAGGGCACGGCTACCCATCAGTTTTTAATCCGGATGTGTACATTCAGGAATTATTGCGCCAGCGAAAATCGATTCAGGATGCGCGCGAAGGCGGCTGCAGCGGTTGTATAGAGGTTGGCGCTTTTGGAAAAGAAGCTTATCTTTTAACCGGCTACCTGAATGTCCCGAAAATTCTTGAAATTACACTGAACAACGGAATTGATCCGTTAACCGGAAAAAAAGCTGGTATTGAAACGGGCGACCCGCAGGAATTTAAAAGCTTTGAAGGATTATATGAAGCCTTTTTGAAACAGTTGAATTTTGTGGTTGACCAGAAAATCAGGGTAAGCAACTACATCGACCAGATGTTTGCCAAATACGCACCGGCGCCTTTTTTATCGGTAGTTATCGAAGACTGCATTCAGAAAGGAAAAGATTACTACAACGGCGGGCCGCGATACAACACCAACTACATTCAGTGCACCGGACTGGGGACGGTTACCGACAGTTTTTCGGTATTGAAAAAACATGTTTTTGAGGAACAAACATTAAGCATGGAAACTTTGCTGAGTGCCATTTCAAAAAACTACGAAGGCGAAGAAAAACTGCGACAACGCATCATCAACCGGACGCCGTTTTTTGGCAACGATGATGAATATGCAGATGAAATTGCAGTGCGTGTCTACAATGATTTGCTGGCTGCCATTGATGGAAAGCCTAATGTAAAAGGCGGACAGTATCACCTGAATATGCTTTCCACCACCTGCCATGTTTATTTTGGAAAAGTGCTGGGAGCCACTCCTAACGGGCGTTTCTTCGGAAAATCCATTTCCGACGGTACTTCGCCATCGCATGGTTGCGATACCCATGGACCAACCAATGTTATCCGGTCGCTGGGAAAACTCGACCAGGTAAAATCGGGCGGGACGCTGCTCAACCTGCGATTTGTGCCAAGTCTGCTGAAACGTGAGAAAGACGTGGAAAAACTGGGTCACCTCATCCGAAGCTATTTTACGCTGGGAGGCCATCATATTCAGTTTAATGTGGTTGACACTGCAACGCTGCAAGCAGCGCAGGAATGTCCTGAAGATTACAAGGATTTGATGGTGCGAATGGCCGGCTACAGCGACTATTTCAACGACATGAACGCCGATCTGCAGCAGGAAATTATTGACCGGACGGAGAATGAAGGATTTTAAATTAGACAATTAGTACAGAGTAGTGAGTAATGAGAAAACAAAAATTGTCATTTCGACGACGCAGGAGGAGAAATCTGTTGAATTGAAAAAATTTCTCATTCGTATCTCCTCTCAATGACATATTTTTATAAAGGACTAATAATGAGGATAATTATAGAACCATACGCTCTTGTCATTTCGAATCCCGGTATTCCGGGTGAGAAATCCCTGAATTTGAAACAGATTTCTCCTCGAATACTCGTCGAAATGACAGCAATAGTTAGTCTGTCATCGTCTCATTATGCGTAATAAAATTAGGTAAACAATCGAAATACAGCAAAAAGTCTCACTACTCACTACTAAAATCTTATTACTAAAAAATGATTCCACTTATTTTCGACATACGCCGCTACTCCATCAACGACGGGCCGGGCATCCGGATTACCATTTTCATGAAAGGATGCCCGCTGAAATGCAAATGGTGCCACAACCCTGAAAGCCAGTCACCAGAGATGCAAAAGCTGTACACTGCCTCAAAATGTATTGGTGCACAGGAATGTATTGAAATTTGTCAGGATGAGGCACTCACATTGACTCCCGATGGAATTGTAACTGATTCAGAAGCCTGTACCCTATGCGGTAAATGTGCTGATGCCTGCCCCACCAAAGCCATCGAAATGTCGGGAAAATTGTATTCGGCAGAGGAACTGATAAACATTATTGAAAAAGAGCGGGTACACATCGACCAGTCGGGCGGTGGTGTTACTTTTTCGGGCGGCGAACCGTTGATGCACCCTGAATTTTTAATTGAAATGCTGAAAGCTTGCGGTAAAATCGGATTGCACCGGGCAGTGGATACAAGTGGTTTTGCAGAAACCAAAACACTGCTCGAAGTGGCCAGGCACACCGATCTGTTTCTTTACGATTTAAAACTCATGGACCCGCAAAAACACAAAAAATGGACGGGAGTCAGCAATCAACTCATCCTGAAAAACCTGAAAATTCTGGCTGGATCCGGGGCAAACATAAACATCCGTATTCCACTCATCAAAAATGTGAATGCGGATGAAAAAGAAATACGGAGAATGTCGGAGTTTATTTCAAAGTTGCCAAACAAAATCAGCGATTCGGAAATCGCTGGTCCCAAAATGCCCGTTGTAAATCTTCTTCCTTACCACAAAATTGCTTCCGGGAAATACAAAAAGCTGGAAATTCCTTACGGTGAAGGCGAAATGGCAGAACTTTCAGAAAACGAAATTCTACAAGCCGAAGAAATATTCCGTTCATTTGGAATTGAAACGGAGGTTGGGGGATAGAAAATCGCATTTTGCATAAAATGGTTGAGCCGTTTTTGTATTTTTGACTTCAATTTTTTTAAAACACTATGAAATTTACATTCGCTACATTTTTTATCCTGTTAATTGGAAGCACGATTTATTCTCAGGAGAATAACACGGAAAAACTGATTGAAACATTCCACTCCATTTCGAGCCACGAAATACTGGATTTTGCAAAAGAACTGAGTTCTGAAAAATACCAGGGCCGTTTATCGGGGTCTCCGGAATATTTGCAGGCGGCCGAATGGTGCGCTTCCAAATTTAAAGAATGGGGAGTGCAACCCGCAAATAATGGCAGTTATTTTCAATATTTTCCCAATGAATATTCCAAAGTTTTTTCGGAAGGAAGTGTTACCTATTCTCCTGAACCGGATGAAAAAATCATCTTGAATTTCCCGGAAGATTATTATCCCGGGTCCAATTCTGCTAAAGGAACTTCTTCTGGCAAATTGGTTTATGTTGGCTACGGAATCACTGCTCCGGAACTTGGTTACGATGATTACAAGAACGTGGATGTTGAAGGAAAAATCATTTTACTGGAATCAGGAATCCCATACTCAAAAAACGACACCACACTTTCGAAATGGACTCCTTACGCCTATCACCGTTACAAATTCAGAAACGCCGTAAAACACGGTGCTGCCGGAATGCTGTACCTCAGCAAAATTGCCAATCCGAATACAGTAAACCTTGATGGATTTGTGTATGCACATATCAGCGAAGAAATTGCTCAGCGCATTTTTACGGATGCCGGCAAAGATTACAAAACCGTGAAAAAAGAACTTGCTGAACAGAAAGTTCCGTCGTTTGCATTTCCTGAAAACCAGACGGCAACTATCACGGCCGAAACACAGTATTTCCCCGATGCGAAATCATGCAATGTGGTAGGACTCATCGAAGGTTCCGATCCGGATTTAAAAGATGAAGTCGTAATTATTGGCGGCCACTTAGACGGGCAAGGATATTTAGGCGAGGTATTTCCCTCGGCACTCGACAATGCGTCGGGAGTGGCTGATATAATGGGAGCTGCAAAAGCTTTTGCTACATCTGAGACAAAACCAAAGCGTTCCATCCTTTTCGTCCTACTCGGCGGCGAGGAGTGTGGTTTGTACGGCAGTAAATATTATGCTGAAAATCCAATTTTCCCTGTCGATAAAACGGTGATGATGATTAACCTCGACATGGTGGGCAACGGCACCGGCTTTTATGTATCGAACGGGAAAAGTTACCCGGAACTTTTTCAACATTTTGAAGCTGCCAACAATAACTTTCTGCACAGAGAAATGGCAGCTTCTGAATACCGTAAATATTTTGGCCGGCCGCGTTCCGATGCATCCGTATTCCAAAATGCAGGCATTAAAACTTTTTCGCTGTGGACACGAAATTCTGTGCATCCGGTGTATTACCACGACCCGCGTGACACACCGGAAGTACTCACTCCCGAAATAATGGAAGATGCGGCCAAACTACTTTATTTGGGAATTTTGGGTGTGGCGAATGATGAAAAACTATAAAGTCAATTTTGTCAGTGCATTGACAGTTTTTGGCGGATTTCTATCAATGTATTGATAATTTTTAGGTTATTTCGAAAAAGTTGGATTCAGTAAATCAAAATTGAAAATAGAATGCAATACCAGGGCAACATACTGAAAATGCGCACCGAACCAGTCAGCCCGGTTCAATATTTTTTACCAGTGGGTGAAAATTTTATTGAAATGAACCCGCTGATTGGCAAAGAAATTTCAATGCATTTTACGGGTCAAATTAACTGCATTTCGTGTGGAAAAGTTACCAAACGGTCATTTAGCCAGGGATTTTGCTACAACTGCCTGCAAACAGCTCCCGAAGCCAGTGAATCGGTGCTGAGGCCTGAATTGTCAAAATCGCATTTTGGCATTGCCCGCGACATGGAGTGGGCAAAAAAACACGACCTCATCGGGCATGTGGTTTATTTTGCTGTGGCCAGCGAACTGAAAATCGGTGTGACGCGCAACCACCAGATTCCCACGCGCTGGATTGACCAGGGGGCCAGTTTT
>DATFJO010000623.1:0-10542 GCA_035269145.1 Tangfeifania sp.
GGGTAATTTTGAGAAATGAAACTCTGAATTCGCGAATTGCGAATTATTTCAAGTAAAAATCAAAAAAGGTGCAGAATAAGTTTCCTGCACCTTTATATATTCCCTAACAAATTTATTTTACTTTTTCATCTCCGCATAATACTTATAAAACAACGGAATAGTTCGAATGCCGTTAAAGAATTGTTCGAGCGGATAGTTTTCGTTGGGGGAGTGAATGGCATCTGCTTCCAGCCCAAATCCCATCAAAACCGATTTTAATCCCAGCACTTCTTCGAATGTGGAAATAATGGGGATGCTGCCTCCCGAACGGACCGGAACCGGACGTTGCCCGTAAACATCCTGATAAGCTTTTTCGGCTGCCTGGTAAGCCGGTAAGTCGATAGGGCACACATATCCCTGGCCGCCATGCAGCGGAGTAACTTCCACTTTAACCGATTTTGGTGCGATGCTTTCAAGATGATTTTTAAACAACTCGGCAATTTCTTCGTGGTTCTGGTTGGGTACCAGCCTCGATGATATTTTTGCATAAGCTTTTGAAGGAAGTACAGTTTTAGCGCCTTCGCCGGTGTAACCACCCCAGATTCCGCACACGTCGAACGACGGACGAATTCCGGTGCGTTCGGTAGTGGAATAACCTTTTTCTCCTGACAACTCATCCACACTGATAGCATTTTTGTACTTTTCTTCGTTAAAGGGCGCACGGCCGAGTAATTCCCTCTCTTCTTCTGAAACCTCCAGCACATCATCGTAAAAGCCAGGAATTGTTACTTTGCCATCTTTATTGGTCATCTGGTCAATCATCGAGCAGAGCACATTAATCGGATTAGCTACTGCACCGCCAAACAATCCGGAATGCAAATCGCGGTTGGGACCGGTAACTTCCACTTGTAAGTAGGCAAGCCCACGCAAACCGGTGGTAATTGAAGGAGTGTCGGCGGCGAACATCGAAGTGTCGGAAACCAGAATAACATCGGCTTTCAGCATCTCTTTGTTGTCGGCACACCATTTTCCCAGACTGGGTGAACCAACTTCTTCTTCGCCTTCAATCATAAATTTCACATTGCACGGAAGGGTGCTGGTTTTATTCATCAACTCAAAAGCCTTTATGTGCATCATTCCCTGGCCTTTGTCATCGTCGGCACCGCGTCCCCATATTTTTCCATCTTTAATTATCGGTTCAAATGGTTCGGTGTCCCACTTTTCAATCGGATCCACCGGCATCACATCCATGTGGCCGTAAACCAAAACGGTTGGCAGCTCCGGATCGATGATTTTTTCGGCATAAGTAACCGGGTTTCCTTCGGTTTCGAATACTTCTGCTTTATCTGCCCCGGATTTGAGCAGCAATTCTTTCAGGTATTCAGCCGCACCATACATGTCTTTTTTGTGTCCTTTCAGCGAACTGATGGATGGGATTCGCAGCAATCCAAACAGCTCTTCCAGAAACCGGTCTTTATTCTCTTCGATGTAATTATTGATAGTTTCCATAATTGAATTTTGATTCTTTAAAATTTAAAACCGAAAAAATACGGCTTTAATGTGAGATAAGAAACGTAAAATGTCATAAAATGAAAAAGGCAGTCTGCCAAATGCCAGACTGCCTTTTCTATTTTTTGTTGGTTCTTTTAATTAGTCAACGATTTCCTGAAATCTTGGGTTACTGAAATATTTTGCAAATTCCAAGTCGGTTTTTGCCCACTCTTTTACATCAGAATTAATGCTAACAGCTTCTTCGAGGCTGTTGAACAGCATTGTTTCTTTTGCTGTGCGTGCACCAATAACTGCTTTCAGGTATTCTTTCATGAAACAGTTTTCACGTTCGAACGCTTCCAGATCCCTCAATGCACCGTTGTTATTTCCGGTCAGCATTTTTGCAAGGGCTGAATTGATATCCTGGTAGCTGCCAAAGTACCTTACAGCCTGGTCGTAGTTTGCTTTTTTGATGCTCACGATTCCGAGGTTGTAGTTAACTTCGTCGCCTGCACCTGAGGCAGCACCAAACAGGGTTTCTGCTTCACTAACATTTCCTTCGCGAAGTGCAACGGCACCCAGGTTGTTTTTAATCACAGGCTCATCGTTTTTCAGTCTTTCAGCTTTTTCGAACAATGGTTTTGCATCTTCGTAATTCATTTGTTTTACGAGTACATAACCTGCGTTGTTCGGTCCGCGCCAGTCGTCAGGGTAAACTTTCTGGAATGAGTTGTAAATTTCCAATTGCTCATCCAAATCTTCGAACAATGTGGCGGCATAAAGCAATTCTGCCGGGTTGAGTGAAGCTGGATCCGACTGAGCCAGTGATTTCAGCTCGGCATCTGTTTTACCAATCATTTCAACGCTGGTCAGCAGTTTTGCACGACGCAGTTCAGGTAACACCTTTTCTGCCAAAGCAGTAAATGTTTCAGAAAGGTTTCTGATTTCACGTTCGCGAACTTCAGGATCGGTGTACATAGAAAGCACTCTCAAAATTAATTCTTTATCTTGAATATTTGATTCTTCCAGCTCTTCTTTGAAACCTTCCCAGTCTTCGGGAGTGTACCTTGTTTTCAGATTGATATTGATTCCTGCTTCTTTTAGCTTTTCAGCAAGAAAGTCAGAAGAAGTATTTTTACGACCGGCTGCCAGGTCCGTATTGAAATCAACCGGTCCGTCGGGCGAAGCATAAGCTGAAACTTCAACACCTTTCAGGTCGATACGTTCTTCAGCGTTTGCATTTTCAGTGTATTTCAGTAACATATCCACATCTTCAGCGGTAATTTCTTCTCCGCGAAGGTTGGCACGGTTAATCAGGTAATGAATGTCGGCCAGCATTTCGTCGGGAACTATTCTCTGGAATGGGTCGATATTCGGATCGTATTTACCTGTATTGTTGGCCTCGCGGCGAACACCCAAAATTGGTTTCGGGAAATTGGCAACCAAAGTACTGGTAGCAATAACTCCATCGGCAATTTTAATCGGGTCGAAATCTACACTTTTGGCACCTTTTGAAGCGGTGATGTTCATGTAAAGTTCTGATTTTCGCATGGCTTTATTAAAGTCCACAGCATCGTTGTAACTAAAGCTGCCACCTGCATTGTAGCTGATAACTTTGTTGTTGTCCTCTACTTTTTCGCCTTGCAGGGTAACTGGTTCGAAGGTAGTTTCGCCTTCTTCATATTTCAAAACCGGGGTAGCAACCAATGTGGCTTTTTTATTGAAATATTTGGCCGGAAATTTTCCGTTGATGGCCACGTCAACATCTCCCGCATGTGTTTCAAGAACTTCAGGAGTAACATTAAATTGGATTTGGTCGGCATTTTTCTTCATTTTGCTCAGCCCTGCACACCCGGATAAAAGCACAGCAGCCAGCGCAAAAATGGCAAAAGGTTTAAAGCTGAAATTTTTCATAATATCAAGTATTTAAAATAATTTAAAGTAATTTCTCATCCGCTCACAAAAATAGAAAGCTTTTTTTTATTTAAAAGTTCCTGTATAATTTTTTATGACATTATAAGCCGATTTATGCCTAATTTATAATCACTTTTAAAGATAGCCTTCTTTAAAAGCTCGTAATGCTGATTATTATCAACAAAATCGATGTGATTGATGTCGATGATCAAAACCGGGAAATTATTTACCTGTTTAAAAAAATGGAAGTATCCGTCCCTGATTTTATCCAGGTATTCGGGTGTAATCTCTTTTTCATAGTCGCGTCCCCGTTTTGCAATGTTTTTCAGCAGATTTTCCGTATCTGAATGCAGGTAAACGTATAAATCGGGTTTGGGCATCGATTCAAAAACTATGTCGAAAATCTGCCTGAAAAGCCGGTATTCGTCCTGTTTTAATGTGTTTTGGGCAAAAATGGCCGATTTGGCAAAATAGTAATCGGCAATCAGGAAATTATGGAATAAGTCGAGATTCAGCACCTCGTCTTTTATCTGGTTGTAGCGGTCGGCCAGAAATGAGAGTTCGAGCGGAAAAGAATACCGCTCCTGGTTTTTATAGAATTTGGGTAGAAAAGGATTGTCAGCAAACTGTTCAACAATTAATTTGGCATTGAATTCATTGGCGAGTTTTTCCGACAAAGTGGTTTTGCCTGCTCCAATATTTCCTTCGATAACTAAAAAACGCATATTTTGATCCTGAAAAATAGATTGTTGATTAAGATTGTTTTAAATGAAAAATGGTTATTGTCAATTTGTTTTTTCACATTATTTTTTTCGAAGCCCTGATTTTTTTATCCCTCGCGTTCCCCATGAAATAACCGGTTAAAAGTCCTCCAACAAAACCGGCAGAAAGCATGGTAAAGTTATAGGCCGGAAAAAGTTTCATCAGCAGGTAACCCAGCAGCAAGCCGGCTACCATTCCAAAAAATGAAAACAGGTAGGTGTAATAATAGGGAGTGAAAAATCCGTGGTGTTTTTGCATGTGGTCCGACAACCGGCTGATGGCCCGATCGTACTCCCGACGCGTTTTGCCCGGAACATCGATGGCTTCATCTATTTTGCCTGTAATAGCTGCAATGCTGATTTTTTCTTTTTCGCAATAAGCGCAGCTTTTTGCGAATTCACCTACCCGTTCGATGTTTCTTTTGAACTCTTCAACTCTGTAAAAACGAATATCCCGTTGTTTTATATTTTTCGTTTTTTCGTCGAGCCGCGAAATTGTCTGTTTTGACCACTCTTCCATTTTTCTGCTGATTTTTCAGGATCAAAAGTAATAATAAAGTCGGAACAAGAAATTTCAGGTACACTCCAAATCCGGCTTTGAGTCAAAAAAAAACCGTTCATTGCTGAACGGCTTTTGATATATCCTTTTCTGAATCGTACTTATTAATTATCGCGGCGTGGTCTTCTGTTGTCCCTGCGGTCATCGCGCCGGTCATCCCGTCTGTTGTCACGCCGGTTGTCATCTCTGCGGTTATCGCGTCGTGGCGGACGATCGCCTCGTGGCGGACGTTCAACATAGCCTTCAGGTTTTGGCAGCAAAGGTTTACGCGAAAGTTTCAGTTTGCCGGTTTTTTCATCGATACCGATTAACTTCACTTCCAGCACATCGCCTTCTTTTACCACATCTTCCGGTTTTTCAACGCGCTTCCAGTCCATTTCCGAAACGTGGAGTAAGCCGTCTTTTCCGGGCAGTACTTCAACAAATGCGCCAAATGAAACAACTGATTTTACGGTACCGGTGTAAACTTCACCTACTTCAGGCATGGCAATTATCGCTTTAATTTTTGCCTTTGCAGCTTCAATAACTTCAAGTCCGGCGCCCGATATTTCCACGAAACCTTTTTCGTCTTTTTCTTCGATAACAATCACCGAACCGGTTTCTTCCTGTATGGCCTGGATAATTTTTCCGCCCGGCCCGATAACAGCGCCAATCATATCTTTTGGAATCTCCATCACTTCGATACGCGGTACATTCGGTCTGAATTCGGCACGTGGTTCCGGTATTACTTCCAGCATTTTATTCAGGATGTGCAAACGGCCTTCTTTTGCCTGTTGCAGTGCCTGTGACAGCACTTCGTACGAAAGCCCGTCCACTTTAATGTCCATCTGTGTGGCAGTTATTCCGTCAACCGTGCCGGCTACTTTAAAGTCCATGTCGCCAAGGTGATCTTCATCACCCAGAATATCTGAAAGAATGGCGTATTTGTCGTTGCCTTTATCGGTAATCAGTCCCATGGCGATTCCCGAAACCGGCTTTTTCATTTTCATACCTGCATCAAGCATTGCCATTGTTCCGGCACAAACTGTTGCCATTGATGAGGAACCGTTTGATTCCAGAATGTCGGAAACAATCCGGACGATGTATGGGAAATCTTCGGGTATCATTTTTTTCAATGCACGGTGCGCCAGGTTTCCGTGGCCAACTTCACGACGGCTGAGTCCGCGTGGAGTGCGCGGTTCGCCTACACAAAATGGTGGGAAATTATAGTGAAGCAGGAATTTTTCCCTTCCCTGGACAGTTACATTGTCGATGATTTTTTCATCCATTTTGGTACCCAATGTTATTGAAGTAAGCGACTGGGTTTCTCCGCGCGTGAAAACGGCTGATCCATGTGCTCCCGGCAGGTAATCGATTTCTCCCCAGATGGGCCTGATTTCATCGGTAGCCCTTCCGTCGAGACGGATGCTGTCGTCGAGCACCATGCGGCGCATGGCTTCTTTCTCCACATCGTGGAAATATTTTTTGATGAGGTTTTCCTGAAGTTCCAGGTCCATCTCTTCGTTTTCGGCATTGGCTTCCAGGTATGCTTCGATGTATTCATCACGAAGGGTTTGGAAAGCTTCTATGCGTTGTTGTTTATTGGTGATTTGCTGTTTGACAATGTCGTAACATTTTTGGTACAAATCAGCTTTTACCTTTTCACGCAATTCTTCATCGTTGTTTTCGTGCGAGTATTCGCGTTTTACAACTCCAAGTTCTGCAGCCAGTTCTTCCTGAACTTTGCAGTGTTTTTTAATTTCTTCGTGGGCAAATTTAATGGCTTCCAGCATCTCTTCTTCCGATACTTCGTCCATTTCGCCTTCTACCATCATGATGTTGTCAAAGGACGCACCCACCATTATGTCGATATCCGCTTCTTCGAGTTGCGAATAGGTTGGGTTGATAACAAATTCACCGTTAACGCGACCTACCCTGACTTCTGAAATATAGGTTTCAAAAGGTACATCCGAAACTGCAATTGCAGCCGATGCTGCCAGTCCTGCCAGAGCATCCGGCAAATCATCCTTACTTGCTGAAATCAGTGAAATCATCATGGCTGTTTCAGCATGATAATCTTCGGGGAAAAGCGGACGCAGTGCCCTGTCAACCAAACGGGCCACAAGAATTTCATCGTCGGAAGGACGAGCCTCACGTTTTAAAAATCCACCCGGGAACCGGCCTGCTGCCGAGAATTTTTCCCGGTAATCAACAGATAACGGCATAAAATCCACATCTTCTCTGGCTTCTTTTGCCGAAACAACTGTTGCGAGTATCATGGTTTCACCCATTCTCACAACTACCGAACCATCGGCTTGTTTTGCAAGTTTACCGGTTTCTATGGTAATCGATCTGCCATCTGCAAGTTCGATTGTTTTTAATGTTGCATTTACCATAACTTCTAAAATAAATAAATTAACTAATTACAAAGGGTGGTGAGGTTTTGCAATATACAAAAAAGAAAGGCAACACACTGCATTGCCTTTCCTTTTATTTTTTACTTACGCAGTTTCAGTTTTTCAATGATTGCGCGGTAACGTTCAATTTCTTTGCTTTTCAGGTAGTCGAGCAACCGGCGTCTTTTTCCTACCAGTTTAATCAGGGCCCGTCGGGTACTGATGTCTTTTTTGTTGGTTTTCAGGTGGCCGGTCAGGTGGGTAATGCGGTGTGTAAACAATGCAATCTGTCCTTCGGCGCTTCCTGTGTCCTGCTCGTCTTTGCCATGCTGGGCAAAAATCTCTTTTTTCTTGTCTTGTGTCAAATACATTTTATAGAACTTTAAATTATACCATGTTTAAGTCGCAGCATCGCTTTCAATAACAACGACTTAAAATTAACGGCTGCAAAATTAGGTAAAAGTTTTTGATTTACAAATACTATTTTGCCCTAATTTTCAGCGTGTAAGAAAGTGTTATTTCAATTTTGAATACGTCTTTTTTATCTCGCTGTATGTTGCATCGGTAATGCGGAAAAGTGGAGAGCGCAATTCGTTTTGAATAACTCCCTGTATGTGGAGCAGTGCTTTAACACCGCCCGGATTGCCTTCTTTAAACAACAGGCCAAGTAGCTCGCTCAGTTCAGCGTGTATTTTGCCAGCGGTTTCAAAGTTGCCTTCGAGTCCGGCGTGAATCAGCTTACTTAATTTCTCGGGCAGGGCATTTGCTACAACTGAAATCACACCGCGGCCACCAACCGACAGCAATGGCAGTGCCATGGCATCGTCGCCTGAGATAACAGAAAAATCATCCGGAGTATGTTTGCAGATTTGGGTAATTTGCCCCAAATCGCCTGAAGCTTCTTTTACAGCCACAATTTTATCTGATTCTTCCGCCAGACGTATCACGGTTTCGGCTTCCATATTTACACCGGTGCGCGAGGGTACATTGTATAATATAATCGGTACCGGGCTCACTTTCGCAATGGCTGCATAGTGCCTGAACATCCCTTCCTGGTTGGGTTTGTTGTAATAGGGAGTAACAATAAGCAGTCCGTCTACGTTGTCGAAATCAAACTTGTGAATTTGTTTGATAATTTTGCGGGTGTCGTTTCCTCCCATTCCAACCACCAGCGGCAAATCTCCTTTTTTGTCTTTTACGAACCGCACCAGCTCTGCTTTTTCTGTAGCTGTGAGGGTAGGGGTTTCGGCGGTTGTTCCCAACGCAACTAAGTAGTCGGTGCCACCTTTTTTCTGGTTGTCAATAATTTTTTCAAGCGAATTAAAATCAATTTTATTTTCAGCGGTGAAAGGAGTAACCAATGCTACACCTGCACCTGTAAATTGTTGACTCATAAATTATATTGTTTTATTTAATTGGCGAAGATAAAAAATTTGTTGCTCTGCAAGATAAAGTGCATCATGCTTGTTCCCAATATTAATATTGAGGTCAAAAAAGTTGCGTTTTTCGGGCGACCAGCCGGTTTTAAATTTTGCCCGGCTAAGTGCGGTAATGTAATCGAGCACCCGGTTTTGTTCCAGCGCGATATTGAAAAGCACATCGAATTTCGTTTTTATGAAATCGTCAACCGGCCCCGGTTTGGGCAATCCCATCCAGTTTAAACTTTTCGAAGTAATTATACTGCTGTCTTCCGGCGTTCCGGTGTGATCGTCGTAAACACAAACATTTCTGAATATTAATTTTTCCCGGGCAAAGTATTCGTGAAGGTATTGAAACGCAGCTTTTTCACCGGGTTGCCAGATTACACCCACTTTCCTGATTTGATCAGGACGTGGAAGTTCAACCTGCCGTTTTGTGGCTTTTAATTTTTTACTGAGCGTGTAATACGCAATTTTTTCAATTAGCTTCATCTAATGCAAAGGTAATGAAATGTCGTTTTTGTTCTTTATTCATGACACTATTCTTCCAGCATCTGTAAGAATTCTTCTTCTGAAATAACCGGAACGCCAAGTTTTTCTGCCTTTTCTCTTTTCGCTGGTCCCATATTGTCTCCGGCCAGCAGGTAACTGGTTTTTTTGGAAATGGAGCCAACATTTTTGCCACCGTTTTTATCAATTAGTTGTTTCAGTTCGTCGCGTGAATGTTTTTCAAATGTTCCCGAAATAACAATGCTCAGTCCTCTGAGTTTATCTGTCCGGTCGCTTAACTGGTCTTCACTGATTTGAAAGTTGAGGCCTTGTTTTTTCAGGAATTCAATCATTTCGATGTGTTCCGGCTTGGAAAAGAAATCGATTATACTCTCGGCTATCCGGTCGCCTATTTCATCAATTTCTACCAATTCTTCTTTGGTTTTATTCCGGATATTGTCGATGGAGTGCAATTCTTTGGCCAGTATTTTTGCCACGGTCTCGCCCACATAACGAATTCCAAGGGCAAAAAGAACTTGCTCGAACGGCGCTTTTTTCGAATCTTCCAAGCCATCCAGAATACGTTGAGCAGATTTTTCCTGAAAACGTTCAAGCTGGAGCAGTTGCTTCTTTTCCAAACGGTACAAATCGGCAATTCCCTTGGCCAGTCCCTGGTTGTAAAGCAGCTCAATGGTTTCCTGCCCAAGCCCGTCAATGTCCATCGCTTTGCGGCTCACGAAATGTTCCATTTTGCCTTTAATTTGTGGCGGACAACCCACTTCGTTCGGGCAGTAATGCGCGGCTTCTCCTTCTTTGCGTTTCAGCGGAGTACCGCACTCCGGGCATTTTTCAATAAAAATTACCGGTCTCGCCATCGGGTGTCGCTCTGATGGATCGACACCTGTAATTTTGGGAATGATTTCGCCGCCTTTTTCAACAAAAACAGTGTCGTTCAAATGCAAATCCAGTTTTTGGATGATGTCCTGGTTGTGCAACGAAGCGCGTTTCACAATTGTTCCCGCAATTGGCACCGGGTCAAGATTGGCAACCGGCGTAACGGCACCTGTGCGTCCCACCTGGAAATCGACTGAGCGCAATATCGTTGTAGCACTTTCTGCTTTAAATTTGTAAGCAATGGCCCAGCGCGGTGATTTGGCAGTGAATCCAAGCTCTTCCTGGGTGCGACGTGAGTTCACTTTTATAACTACTCCGTCGGTAGCAACCGGGTATTCAAATCGTTTTTTGTCCCATTTTCTGATGAATGCAAATACTTCGTCCAGGCTGCGGCACAACGCAGAAGCTTCTGAAATTTTGAATCCCCACTCACGGGCTTTTTCAAGCATTTCAAAATGACTGTCAACCGGCAGGTTCTCGCCCGGGATGTAGTAAAAATAAGCATCCAGCTTTCGGGAGGCCACAACTGATGGGTCCTGCATTTTCAGGGTGCCGGCAGCCGCGTTACGTGGATTGGCAAAAAGTGCTTCGCCTGCTTCTTCGCGTTGTTTGTTCAGTTCTTCAAACACGCTGAAAGGCATCACGATTTCGCCCCTGATTTC
>DATFJO010000624.1:0-5081 GCA_035269145.1 Tangfeifania sp.
CTGAAGAATCCATCGATTTTAATGGAAATACCGGCCCCTTTATACAGTACACTTACGCCCGTATTCAGTCCGTATTGCGCAAGGCAGCTAAAAATCAAGTTACATACGATGCCATGAAAAGGCAGTTTCCCGAAATTTCGATAAAAGAGAAACTTCTGCTGAAAAGAGTTGCTTTATTTCCTGAGGCAGTTGCTGAGGCAGGTGCAAACTACAGTCCGGCAGTTATTGCCAATTATTGTTATGAACTGGTAAAAGAATACAACCAGTTTTACCACGACCATTCAATTTTAAATATTGATGATTCTGAAAAACGGGAATTCCGCCTTGTATTATCAGTAACAGTTGGTAAAGTGATAAAGCAGGGAATGACTTTGCTGGGAATTAATGTTCCTGAAAGAATGTAAAAAAAAGGGGCCGGGCCCCTTTAATACTTTTAAATTTGATCTAATGGTTTAAGGAAAAAGCATCTTCTCTATAATAAAGTTCTGTTTTTGGGCAGAAGGTAACCCTGTATTTTATAATTTTTCATGTTTCTTGTGCCGTATTTGGCAGTTTTAATTACGTTTTATTAACTTGGTAGTTGTAAATCAGTGGGGTAGAAGTGAATTTTTAAGAAGTATTTTTTTTATTTTTTGTGATAACTCAAAATCTGCACCTCAAATCTTTTCAAACATAAAATTATTCCATTTTGATTTTCATATTAACAAATAGGTTGTATTTTTATGCGATGTTTGTAATTCATTGTAAAATAGGCTGATTAGCCTAATTGTTGGCATTGAGTTATAAATTTTTAAGTATATTTTTTGAAATTAGGGGTTACCTTTTTGTAAATAACCGAATTATATAATAGAAGAACATGAAAAGTTACAGCGATGAACAAATCCTAAAAGGGATATTAAGACATGATAATTTAATTTTACAGTACATCTACAAACAGTACTATTATAAAGTAAATTATTTTATCAAAAAGAATAGTGGAAGCGAAGATGATGCTAACGATGTTTTTCAGGAAGCGATAATAGTAATTTATCGGAAAATTAAAGAAAACGATTTAGTTTTCGAAGCGAGTTCTTTTCAGGGTTATTTGTTTTCCGTTTGCCGGTTTTTATGGCTCAAGCAGCTTGAAAAGCAGCGGATTGAAAAGGAAAAGATAAATGACACAATGCCATACCAGGAAGATTTATACGACGAAAACCTGGTGGAGCTGGTCGACAAAAATGAAAAGTATGGGTTATACCAGAAACATTTTAAAACCCTGAGTACAGATTGTCAGAAACTGTTGCAGTTGTTTTTCGAAAAAGTACCTCTTAAGGAAATTGCGCGTATAATGGGGTATAAGAATGAAAAATATGCCAAAAAACGAAAATACAAATGTAAAGAGATACTGATAAGCAGGATAAAGCAAGATACAGAATTTAAAAAAATACTTGAAGATGGAACCTAAAACAAAGCTTTTTGAAATGATTGAAGATTATTGCCTGGATAATCTAAACAAACCCGAAAAAATCGAATTTGAAACAGAACTGAAAAAAAACAAAGAACTAAGCGACGAAGTAAAGTTCGAAAAAGAATTGCAGGCCTCAGTTACCGAAGAAGACGTTCTCAACTTAAGGGAAAAACTTGGAAAAACTGCTCAGAAGTATTCCGGCAATGAAAAAGAGCCCTCTTTTGATCTGCTGGAAGATTTTGCAGATATTCAGCAGCTCACATCCACTGTTGCCCCCGAAGAACTTCTTGAATACTACGATTCACTCCCAAAAGTTCACGTTTATCAACACGAACTTACTTCAGACGAAAACATACACCAGTTCTACAAAGAACAAGAGCCTTCTGAACTTGAAGAGGATTTTGGTGATGAAGAATTTGAAGATATTGAGCTGGAAGGCCTTGAAGAAGCCATTCTTGAAAAAGATATTTCAGCTCTTCGTGATACCCTTTCCAAAGTAGCACAAACTGTTCAGGTACAATATTCTACCGAAGAAATTGACAACTACATTAACGGTGAACTTACAGGTAAAAACCTTGAAGAGTTTGAACAGGAACTGGAAGTTAACAGCTCTTTGCAGCGCGAAGTCAGGATTCACAACGAACTTGAAAGTGCCCTCGATGAAGTAGATGTAACCAATCTGCGTAATCAATTATCACAACTGATGGAAACTGAAACTTCATGGAATGTCAGTGAACAGGACATTGAAGATTTTATTGACGGCAGCCTTGAAGGTGAACGGTTAGACGAATTTACAGCAGAACTCGAAGTAAATACCGATTTAAAAGCCGAAGTTTCATTGCGTAAAAATGTCGATGCATCAGTTGGCGAGGCAGATATTATGTCGCTGCGCGACTGCCTGACACAAACCAGGCAAGATGTGGTAAGCCGGGAAATTAAATCGCTCGTTCCCGATACTGACAGTCAGAAAATGCAATGGTGGAAAATTGGAGCGGCTGTTATTGTGCTTCTTCTGGCCTTTGGCGGATTGCTCAAAAACGAAATCAGCTCAACCGGGCAATTATACGACAGCTATTATCAGTCACCGGAATGGTCTTCGCAGAGGTCTGTTTCATCCGATGTAAGCTATTTGCAGGAAGCAAACAGCTATTATGTTGCCGGGGAGTATAAAAAGGCCATATCGCTTTATAACGAGGCCATTTCAAAAAGCAGCGAAAAATACGTTTATCACTTTTATAAAGGTGCCAGTCTCCAGAATATGGAGGAATTTGAACAGGCAATACCGGAATATACCAAAGTAATTTCTCAGGGCGATAATATTTTTATCGAAGAGGCAGAATGGTATAAGAGTTTGTGCTATATTAAAATGGGAGAAAGAGAAAAGGCAAAAGACCAGCTTCTTGCCATCATCGAACGCAAAGGATTTTATGAAAATGATGCAAAAGCAGTGATACGAAAATTGAGGTATTCATTAAAATAGATTTATATCGTTAAACTTGATACAACACATTCATTCGTTAAAATTGGTAAATCGTTCATTTGAAATTTTGATAACACAGGTTTAAACGTACACTTGAGAACCACACATTCTAAAATTGTACGGAATAAAATCGATAAGAGTTCATAACGGATATACAGAATCGTTAAACTGAGAATCACACATTCTACTTTTTTCAGTTATTTGCGCGATTTTCTTATCCTGATAAATTGATCGGTTGCAATTATAAGTATCGCAAGAATCAATAATCCAAAGAAGTAATAATCGTAACTTCTGAACAACGGCGCCGGGTTACCTATACTGACATAACCTAACCAGTAATGCGGATGTGCCATTCGCGGATTTGCATTTTCCAGGTATTCCAGTTTTGCAAGCCTGAGCGCTTCGTCGGTTGGCCGGCCTTTTTTCAGGTTTTTATAAAACGAACTCATAATTTCTGTGCCGGCATTGTCTTCAACTTCCCAGTGAGTCATAACTATTGAAGGACAACCCGCATACAAAAAACCACGGGCAAGACTAATTACCCCTTCGCCTTTTTTCAAACTTCCGCTGCCTGTATTACAGGCACTTAAAACTGTTAGTCTGGAATTTAAATCCAGGTTGTAAATATCGGCGGTATTTAACCAGCCATCATTTTCAGGAATATCAGAACTGTTTTGCGAAAAGGCAAAACGTGAATATGCCGGTAATGAATCGTTAATGAATGCGTGCATTGCCAGGTGCAGAATATTGTAATTTGCACTGTTTTCCCTGAAGTTTTTCTCAGTAGCTCCTTCACCTTTAAAGAGCTTTGATTTAATCGACCCGGCAATTAAATCAACTTCCTTTTGTACTCCCGGAAGCGGAGCCAGAATCAGTTTCTCATTTTCAAAAACAACTGTATCGGATTTGTATTCAGGAGCAAAGGCCAGTACCTGATTTTTTGTATTTCTTTTTGAATGGTTAAACTTAAAAAGCAAATTGGCTGAATACGAGTAATTTATTGTATTGTTTCTGATGAGGTACGGAAGACGGGTGAACTGAATTTGGGCAGCAGTGTCGGGGAGTTCTTCCAGCAGCGCCTCGTAGGCGATATAATTTAACTTTCCATCCGGAACGATAACTATTTTTTTGTCTTTTATTAAGTCCGAATAGGGCGAAATCAGTTTCTCGTACAAATGATGCGAAGCTGCGCAAAATTCTTTTGAGTCCTCATTTTTTGTGAAAAGAAACCGGGGGTTCGACATAAAACGGAAAGTCTTTTCAATGGCATCGATAAAATCAGGAGTAATCTCCTGCTTTACAAATCTTGAGGTTTCAGAGGAAATAAAAAAACTGTAAAGTTCAGGTATCGAGTCGGTTTCGTTCAATACATATTCAATAAGCACTTCGCTGTTATTTAGTTTTTGCTGAATGTCGGTGATTTTTACTGCACTGTTTGAATATTTTAATTCGTAATAATCGCTGAAATTATTTTCGAGATGGGCATTTAGCTCCTCCCTTTGTTTTGTTAATTCAAACAGCAACGAATCGGTTTTTGCAATTTCCGACGAATCGGGATTTTCGGCCGTTGTTAAATTATATAGTTTTTCGTTGTTTGTAGTAATCTGGTAATTCAGGTTTTTTTCCAGTTGCGTCAAACTATCCGGAATCAGGCTGTTTTCTTTAGCCACTTCATCGGTTAATTTATCGATTACCGAGCTGGATTTTATTTGCTCGGCATTGCTAAAGGCAAATTCGGCAATTTCCGGGTTGTTATTTATTTCATGCGCTTTATAAGCTGTTTGAATAATTTTGTAGAACGTTTCTTCCTGCAGGGCATTTAACTGGATTTTACTTTCGTCGGAATAAATATTTTTGCGGGCTTTCTGAATCATATCCGAAGTTATGCTGTAGTAATCGAGCGCATCATTTAGGGCATGACTGTAATTTTCTTCCTTTATATCGTCGTACACATCAGAAATATCAACATAACGTCGCCAATTAAATTTATGAATTCCATAGTCAGCGCCATCGATAGACTTTGAGCTGCATCTGGGGCACTATCAGGCAGCTCTGAAATATCGAAATTTAATGCTTTTAAGCCATTTTGGTAACATTCTATGGCTTTCTGCAGGTTCTTAGTTTTTTGTTCCCTGAAGTTGATTAAATTTTTTG
>DATFJO010000625.1:0-2739 GCA_035269145.1 Tangfeifania sp.
ACTCATGATCTTGGATTTATGGTTTTTTGCAGCTATGGAAATGCTTACCGTTTGATTGGCAACGAGGAATATAAAGATGTTATTTTGCAGGCTTCTGAATCATTGTTAACTCGCTTTAATCCAACAGTCGGATGCCTTAAATCATGGGATCATGGCGACTGGCAGTTTCCGGTAATTATTGATAACATGATGAACCTGGAGATGCTTTTCTGGGCTTCCGAAGTTTCGGGAGATCCAAAATTCAGGGAGGCAGCAATTTCGCATGCTGATGTAACCCTTGAAAATCATTTTCGCGACGATTGGAGCAGCTACCATGTAGTTGATTACGATACCATTACAGGTGAACCAATCGCGAAAGTGACGCATCAGGGCCTGAGTGACGAATCGGCCTGGGGCAGGGGACAGGCCTGGGGATTTTATGGTTACACAATGACCTACCGCGAAACAACTGATAAAAAATATTTAAATGTGGCCGAAAACATTGCCGGTTTTATTTTGGAAAACCTGCCGGAAGACGGGGTTTCGTATTGGGATTATAATGATCCTGAAATTCCCGAAACCAACCGCGATGCATCAGCCGCAGCTATTACTGCATCAGCACTTTTTGAGCTAAGTGTACTGGCAGACGATGGCCAAAAATACTTAGATACCGCCAATAAAATTGTGGAAAGTTTAACTTCAGAAAAATACCGGGCTACAGACGGAACAAACGGAGGTTTTATTTTGAAGCACAGTGTGGGGCACATGCCAAAATCGAGTGAAGTGGACGTGGCAATTAACTACGCTGATTACTATTATCTGGAGGCATTAAAACGACAACAGGAATTTTTAAAATAAAAAATTATGTCAACAATTTATGAAGAAAGGTATGCGTATCATCCTGAGGATTTTAAAACATACGATACCCAAAGAATCAGAAAAGAATTTTTAATGGAAAAAGTGATGGATCCCGGGAATATCCGGTTGGTATATTCTGCCATCGAACGGTATATTGTTGGGGGCGCGCTCCCGGTTGATGAGCCGCTGAAACTGGAAGCCATCGACCCTTTAAAGGCAGAGTATTTTTGTTACCGCCGTGAGGTCGGTGTAATTAACGTGGGAGGCACGGGCACTATCACAGTAGATGGCACGGATTATAAAATGAAGTTTAAAGAGGCGCTGTATATTGGAAAAGGAAGCGAGAATATAACTTTCGCCTCTGACGATCCGAAAAATCCGGCTAAATTTTACATTAATTCAGCGCCGGCTCACAAGGAATATCCGGTGAAACACATTACGCTTGCCGATGCAAATGTGCTGCATAAAGGTTCGCTGGAAACCTCGAATGAGCGAACCATTAACCAGTTGATAATTAATGAGGTGGTTGATACCTGCCAGCTGCAGATGGGAATGACCGAGTTAAAACCCGGAAGTATCTGGAATACCATGCCGCCGCACCGTCACAGTAGGCGTAACGAGGTTTACTTTTATTTCAACCTGCCTGAAGATCAAACCATTTGTCACTTTATGGGCGAACCGGATAATACCCGCCATATTTGGATGCACAACGAGCAGGCGGTAATTTCACCCAACTGGTCGCTTCACTCGGCTGCCGGAACTGCCAACTACATTTTTATCTGGGGAATGGCGGGAGAAAATCTCGATTATACAGATATGGACAATATCAGTCCGAAGGATCTGCGATAATAAATCAAAAAAAACAGAAAATTTATGAAAGAATTATTCGACTTATCAGGAAAAACAGTACTTGTTACCGGTGGTACACACGGAATAGGAATGGCCATCGGGAAAGTACTCGGGAAAGCCGGTGCGAAAATATGTGTGAACGACATTTCGGATGAAAAACTGGAAAGTTGCCGAAAAGAATATAAAGAAGATGGAATTGAAGTGTACGCACTCAAATTTGATGTGACCAGTGAAGAAGATGTCGACCGCGGAATTTCACAAATTGAAAAAGAGGTGGGAACAATCGATATTCTTGTGAACAACGCCGGAATAATTAAGCGAATTCCGATTCTTGAAATGCCAATTTCAGACTACAAACAGGTCATTGATGTGGATTTGGTGGCGCCGTTGATTGTATCGAAACGAGTGGCCCCAAAAATGATTGAGAAACGATCCGGTAAAATCATCAACATGTGTTCGATGATGAGCGTCTATGGCCGCAACTCCGTTTCAGCCTATGCTTCAGCAAAAGGTGGTTTGAAACTGCTAACTGCCAACATGACCTGCGAGTGGGCCAAGTATAATATTCAGATTAACGGAATTGGGCCGGGTTACATTGCAACCGAGCAAACAGCTCCCATTCGCGAGGGCGGGCATCCGTTCAACGATTTGGTAATGACCCGCACACCGGCAGGCCGCTGGGGCGAGCCCGAAGATGTGGGCAATGCAGCACTCTTTCTGGCATCACAGGCCAGTAATTTTGTAAATGGACAGGTACTTTATGTCGACGGCGGTATTCTGGCAAACTTTGGTTATGTAAAAGGTGAAAATGATATCTAAAATGAAAATCAAACTTTTTCTTTTTGTTTTGCTGATTCCCTTTTTCTTTTCCTGTAAGAAACAGTCTACTTACACTTTTGAAAATTCACTCGACAGTCCGCGAAAAGATGAGGTAGTCGTATTGAAGAGAGCGGCAATCGCTGATTATATTGAATTTGAGGTAGGGACTTTTCCGGTGTTCAAATTGGAAAATGGTGACTTTGTCCCAACCCAGGTTGATGATTTGGACGGCGA
>DATFJO010000626.1:0-2004 GCA_035269145.1 Tangfeifania sp.
ATTGCAGTGTAGCATCCTCAGGAATATTGGACAACGAATAATTACCATCGGCATTGGTAACCGTTCCCTGGGTGGTGCCTTTTACTAATACCGTTACTCCCGGCAGAGGTTCGCCGGATTCATCAGTCACGGTTCCGGAAACAGGGTTTTGTTGCTGTACCGTATTTTGCGAAATACCGGGAGAGGTCTTAGGAATTTTTATCAGAATGTTTCGATCCACAATTTCGTATTCTACATTTTCTCCTTCAAAAATATCCTGAAGAATTTCTTCTACTCTTCTATTTTCAAAATTGACAGAAACTTCGCGGGTATCATTAAAATAATCGCGGTTGTAAAAAAAGTAGAATTCAGATTGCTGTTCGATGGCATCGAACACTTCTGCAATCCGGGCATTCTCCATTTTCAGCGTCAGTTTTGTCGATTGCGAATAAACGCTGGCAGTGGAGGAGAAAACAGCCAATAAGATGAGCAAACTACTTAGTCGCATAATTAACCACAGTTTTTTGATACAGGGATTCTTTTCCCTCCATCGTTCTAAAAAATTTTTCATAAATTTGAAATGTTTTAATTAATAAATGGATTTAGCTTGTTGTCAGGTTAGAGAAGTTTGTTTGAAAGAGGGAAGTCACCACAATTTCCCTCTTTTCTTTTTCTACCTTCTCTGCTACCCGTCCAGCGGATCGAACCGCTTGACGGATAAGAAACCTAACTAAACTTAAGAATTCATGTCTTTCGATTTTTCATAGGCGTTTTTGTTTTTTTTGATTAGTTATTCGTTTTAGTTGTTACTTCATTATGAAAATTTTTAATTATAAATTTTTACTACGAGTCTTTGATAAGAACGCGGCAAAGACAAGGCTTTCGAAGTTTTTGAAATCAGGATTTTACTTTTCGTAAATGACTGTTTCAAAAACGAGAGTAACGCAGTATTTGGCGTTTTCTTGCAAAGACTATTTATTTCTTTCTTAGCCATACCTCCTTGTTTTCAATATAGTAATCAATTCCCGATGTGCGTTTGATTTTTTCAAGCGCTTCAATCAGGTTGTTGTTGTAGCTGAACATTCCGCGGAACCGGAAATCCCCGAGTTCTTCCGGCTGAAGGTGAAATTCAATGTCGTAAATCCGTTCCAGTTCGGTAATCAGATCATTCAATGTGGCATCTTTAAACAGCAGTTCGCCGTTTCGCCAGGAGGTAAACATGGCAGCATCGACTTCACGCACATCCATTTCTTCATTTTGCCTGTTGTAGATTACCCGCTGTCCGGGCTCTATGGCTATGTTTTTATTTGCGTCTGTTTTAAACTGCAAATCAACACTTCCTTCCGCCAGTACCGTTTCAAAAATATCGTCACCGGGGTAGGCGGTTACGTTAAAAGCTGTTCCGGTAACGTTGATGTCGGCCACTGGTGTATTTACCCTGAATGGTTTTTCCTTGTTGGACGTCACTTCAAAATAGGCTTCTCCTTCGAGATTCACTTCACGGAATTTTTTATTGAACCGGTTCACATCGTATGTGATGGTGGAACCTGTATTTATCCATACCTGGGTTCCGTCGGGCAGGATCATTTTGGAGACATGTCCTTTTGGGGAAGTAACCTGCGCCAGTTGGACCGGAGCGTCTTTTAGACTGGAGGGCGCATCCGAGAAATACCATCCAATGGCCAGCGCAATAGGGAATGCCAGTATGGCAGCCAGTTTGTATATAAAAGTTTTTCTGCGGATGCTTTGAATCTGGTCTGAAAGGTACCGGTTGTAGGATTGGGAAAGCCCGGATTTATCCGAGTTGATTTCGTGTTTTGATATATGGCTGGATGTTTTATCCCAAATCTTCCGGCTTTTTTGGACCAGTTGTTTATTGGCTTCTGATTGTTTTTTCCACTCTTCCAGCTCCTGAATTTCTTTGGAAGTGGCATTGCCCGAGATTGTTTTGGCAATGAGTTTGTCGATATATTGTTGTTCTTTATTCAAGTCTTTTCGTTTTATTAGCCTTTAAATTCGTTTTAA
>DATFJO010000627.1:0-4385 GCA_035269145.1 Tangfeifania sp.
GCTTCGCGTCGTTTGCCGGTACGAAAAAGCGCATCGTCCCAACTCTCAGGAGTGTACTTGCGCTCTGTTGTGGTAACTTTTCCGGTTTCAGGATCAACCACCCGGTCGTCGTCAGTATTCCACATGTTGTAATAAGGCGACAACCCACTTGCGGAAAACAGGTTTTGAGAAGCTGTCTGCGCAGGATTTTCAATTCCCTGCGTCCTGTATTTGTTCTTTAAGCCTTCCCAGGTCAACTCCACATATCGTTCGGGAGATTCGATTACATTGTAAAGCGGAATCAACCGGATATTTATTCCGTAACTCACATCCACATCAATAATTTGTTGGTTTTTGGAACCTTTTTTCGTGGTGATTACTACCACGCCATTTGCACCACGGGCACCGTAAATAGCAGTTGCCGAGGCATCTTTCAGAATGGTGGTCGACTCAATGTCGGAAGGATCGATGGAAGCGAGATTTCCATTAAACGGAATGCCGTCAACAATGTACAAAGGTGATCGGCTGGCATTTACAGAGCCAAAACCGCGGATGCGCAATTCGGCAGTGGTTCCCGGTTGTCCCGAGGAATTTATCACCTGCAAACCGGCTACTTCGCCTGTTAGTGCCTTAGTAATATCAGAAGTATTTTTATTGGCGAGTTTTTCACCCTCAACTTTCGAAGCCGAACCGGTAAACGATTCTTTTGTCGCCGTACCATAAGCCACCACCATAACTTCATCAACACCAATAACATCGGGTTGCAAAGTTACATTAACCTTAGTTCCTTCAGCAGGGACTTCTTTTGTTTGCATGCCCACAAAAGAAAATATGAGTGTGGGATTATCATCGGGAACATACAACGTATATTTACCATCAACATTTGTAACTGTTCCCAGGGTTGTTCCTTTCACCAAAACGGTAACACCCGGGATGGGCCGTCCGTCTTCAGCACTGGTAACTGTTCCTGAAATACTTGTGGTTTGGGCTTTAACTGTGAGCATGGCCATCACGGCAATGCAAAAAAGCAGCAGCGTAAATTTCTTCATGAAAATGATTATTTAGTAAAGTCCACCCTTAATAATGTCAATAAATAAAATTATGATAACAAAATAACTGTAACCCAAAGATTATTTCAGATCTTTTATGAATTCCAGGATTCATCCGGTTAGTTTACACATTGTTTTTCTCTCTAATATGCGAATTAAACAAAAATCTTTTAATTTTCTGTACTCTCAATATTGATATATATTCACACATATTGTAATTATTACCAAATAAAAAAGGCTGCCTGGTTGAACAGGCAGCCTTTTTTTATAAATTCTATTAATGTAATAATCTACATTACAATGTAAATGACTGAGTTGCTGATGCACCGAAGTTACCTTCGATGTAAACCAGTTCGGTACCATCAGAATCAGTAATAGTTACATTTCCATTTGCAGGGTATGAAAGCCCATCGCCATAAACATCGTAAATTGTGAATGAGTATTCACCATCCTGCAAACAAGCCGTAGTAAAGGCATCGGGTGTTCCGTCGGCCCACGGGCCTCCGGAAGCAACAACTGTGCCGCCGCTGTCCATCAGTTCCCAGGTTGTTTCGCTTGCGTATCCATCAAAAACAAAACGGATAGATACTTCGTTGAAAGGACATATCTGGGAAATATTCACAGTAGCAGGTTCTCCTTTATACCAACCTTCTTCGGATGCAATATCCAAAACAACAGATTTTCCTTCGCTGCCAATATTAACATCGGCAAGACCGAGAATCATCGTTCCTTCATTCGAATTAGCAGGAACCGTAACGGTGCCGGGAATATTGTAAGCTGCCGGATCGGCAGTTGTAGCATCTTCGTTCACTATAATCGAAAATGTTCTGTCTGACCCCATCACTTGGGTAGTATAAACTTTCACCTCATGTTCTGCTGTACCATCGATGTTAACACCTAAATAAAGAGGAGAAGACTCGAAGGTCACATAATTGAGATCATCAGTTCCTTCGGTTTCTTCGGTGCAACTGCTGAACGCAAAAACAGCAAGAAAAAGTAATAATATATTGGTTATCTTTTTCATTTCATTAAATTTTAAATTATTCAATATCATTATAATTAATTATTAATGAACGGGTTATTTTGAACCTCACTTTGCGGTATCATAAATGTCAACCTCGGATCATTGTAAGGAATAACTTCACCCACAAATGAGAGGTGGTTTTCACCACGAACCACATTTCTCTGATTTCTTTTCAGAGCGAGATAGGCTTTTCCTTCGCCCCACAACTCAATGCGGGTTTGCAGGTAAATTTCATCTAATAATTGCTGACCACTAAGCCCGTCAATGTAACTTGCATCAGGTCTGCGTTTTTCAACCAGAGCTTTCAGGCTGGATTTTGCTGTGGCTTCGTCGCCGCTTTTAGCAGCGGTTTCAGCATTCAGCAAATACATTTCTGCCACACGCATGTAAACATAGTCAGTGATAACATTCCGTTGTCCTCCGGTTGTTCTGCCCGGATCGTAAAACTTATTGGACGGACACAGGTTAAATGAACCTCCTACTTCAAACTGTCCTTTACGGACATCGTCTTCAGGAATTGCATCGAACAGTCCGGCATCGATAGATTTCCTGTCGCCTGCCCACTGGTAACTGTATGTAAACCTGTCCATTTGTCCCCACCATGAAACAAGGTCGAGTCCATTGTCGGTAGTTAAGTCAACACCCCACATCCAACCGGGAGTGGTTACACTGTTAAATCCGCCAATACTTGGGTCTCCGGTAAATACCACTTCGGTAGAATCCATAAGTGGGAATCCACCGCTGCTGATAACTTCTGAAGTTAAAGTTGCAGCCTGGCCATTTTCGCCAATGTAAGCATAAACATAAGCCAGAATACCCTGAGCTACAGGTTTGTTGATTTCTGTTTTTGCAGTTCTCTGGAATGTTTCGAGCAGTGAAACAGCATCTGTTAAATCGCTGACGATTAAATCAAATACCTGCTGAGTAGTACTCTTCGGCTGATTAGGCTGCAGCGGATCGGTATAAATCGGAAGAATTTCCTCACTCGGATTGTAACTGGTTGAAAAGAACTGGGCCAAATAGAAATAGCTGTGCGCACGCATGGCTTTTGCCTGACCCATTATGTGTTTGTTTTCATCCAGTTCAGGTACAGCATCGTTGCCGCCCAGTGCCGAAATTACCGAGTTGGCCGAACGGATAAGTCGGTAATAATACCTCCAAACTTTATAGTTGGCAATGTCAACAAAGTCAGTTGTTACTGTAAATTCAGTCAACCTGCGGTACCATCCGTATGTGCTTACTGACAGTGCGAGGTCGCCCGATAAGAAATCGCTGTAAATGTCGTAACCTTTTTGTCCGAAATCATCGTGGTCTAAGTTTGTACCGCCTGTTCCGGTCTGGAACATCAAAGTATAAATACCACTCATACTACCGGCAACCACATCGGGGTTGTTTTCGGCAGCTTCGGCAATTTGCTGTTCAGTTAAAAATTGTGTGGGCTGAACTTCCAGAAACTCTTCATCACACCCGGTTATGCTGAACATTAACAGGGCAACTAAAGATATAATATATTTCTTTTTCATAATTGTTGTATTTTTTTATGTTTAAAAATTAACCCTGATACCTGCTGTATAAGTACTTAACGGTGAGTACCTGTACATATCTGATGCACCGGTTTCAGCAGTTGAAGGATTAAATCCGTCGCGCGCACTCAATAAGAATAAGTTATCTCCTGATACAAAAATATTCAGGTAAGAGATTCCGAGATTGTTCACAAACTCGGGGAACGTATAACCCAGACGAATGTTGTTCAGTGTCAGGTAATCGGCTCTTGTAATAAAACGTGTAGAACCTGCATTTACGCGTGTATCGTAATTATTTGATAATCTTGGTACATTGGTAATGTCACCCGGTTCCTGCCATCTCTCAAAAATATCGGTATGCCAGTTGTTACCACCTATATTGTCGTTATGCATCAAATTAGCATAAGCACCATCGTAAGAATAACCGCCAAGGCTGTAAAGGAACTGTGCACTTAAATCGAAGTTTTTCACACGCCCCTCGAGCCTGAATCCACCACGTAAATCAGGAATGGCTGATTTACCCACAAATCGCTGAGTAGCATCTGCATACGCTTTTGTAACGGTCTCGCTGATTTCATTATCCGGATTTGCGTTGGTATATTCAAACAAAGAAGCAATTTCTTCGCCTGGGTCCATCTCACCATTACTGTTTTCATCGTGATAATTCTGGAACCACATTGCCCTGCCGTCAGCCGGGTCAACACCTGCCCAGTCGCGGGTATAAAAATCGAACAATGAATGACCTTCTGCTCTGCCATAGCGTCCTTGAACATCGAGTATTTTCGGTTCATCAGTTGCCGGGTCAATAGG